>VSNO01000044.1 GCA_009774375.1 Lachnospiraceae bacterium | reverse complement strand
ATTTTCAAAGCGTTTAATATGAAAGTCCCGGTCCCCTCCTCGTTATAATTCAATGCGGAATTTAGGTTATAAATATAGATGATTTCCTGCAAAATGATGGAGAACACGTATGAAATGTTATGAGGTCATTGAAAAACTGGAGTCCCTGTCCCCGACAGTATTTGCGGAAGCGTGGGACAATATCGGTCTGCTTGCGGGCAGACGCGACAAAGAAGTCAGGACAGTTTTCATCGCGCTGGACGCGACAGACGATGTGATCGAGGAGGCTGTGCGGCTCAGGGCGGATCTGCTGCTCACCCATCACCCGCTGATCTTTAAGAAGCTGGGGTCGGTCAGCACAGATGATTTTATCGGAAGACGGATCTGTGAGCTGATCCGGAATGATATCAGCTATTATGCCATGCACACCAACTTCGATGTGATGGGAATGGCTGATGCGGCGGCTGATGAGCTTTCTCTGAAAGACAGACAGGTATTGAATGTCACTTATGAGGATGAGATCTCCAAAGAGGGCTGCGGCAGGGTGGGAAGGCTGGAACAACGCATGAGCGTGGCGGAGCTTGCCGAATTTGTGAAGGAAAAATTTCATGTGTCGAATGTCAGAGTGTTTGGCAATCTGGGGGACATGGTCGAAACGGCGGCAGTGATGCCCGGTTCCGGCGGGGATTATATCCGTGATGCCCTGGATGCGGGGGCGGACGTGATGATAACAGGTGATGTCGACCATCATGAAGGAATTGATGCAGTGGCACAGGGGATCACTGTGATCGATGCAGGGCATTATGGCATCGAGAAATTGTTTATACCTTATATGGAAGACTTCATAAAGAGAGAACTGCCCGGGATACAAATATACAAGGCCGGGATCAGAGAGCCTTTTGTAGTGATATAGGAGTAAGGAAAGGGGAAGATGTAATGGATAGACACAGCGAAAAGAAGCAGAGTTTTCTGGTGACGGTAAACGGAAAGTCCAGGGAGTATCCGGCCGGGATCACTTTTGGCGAGATCGCCGGAGTTTACCAGAAGGATTATCCTTATCAGATCGCGCTGGCGGTCAGGAACGGAAAGATCAAGGAATTGTTCAAGAAGGTGGATCAGGACTGCACAGTGGAGTTCCTGACACTGGCGGACGATACGGGGCACAAGACTTACAACCGCACTGCGACGATCATCCTCATGAAAGCGATCAACGATGTGATCGGGACGGATAAGATCGAGAAGATCAAGATGGAGTTTGCGATCGGAAGCGGTTACTATTGTGCGAAAAAAGGGGATTTTGAATTCACGGATGAGATCGTTGCGAAGATCAGGGCAAAGATGCAGGAGTACATAGATAAGGATTTCTGTGTGATCAAGAAGTCCATGCCGCTGGATGAGGCAAATGTCCTGTTCGCGAAGCAGAAGATGACAGACAAGATAAGCCTGTTCCGCTACAGGGGCAGTTCCATGGTCAATGTCTACAATCTGGACGGATACTATGACTATTACTACGGTTTCATGCTTCCGAGTACTGGCTACGTGAAACATTTTGACCTGCAGCGATATGAGAATGGCCTGGTGCTGATCCTGCCGAACAAAAAGAACCCTGTGGTTCTGGAGGAGTTTCAGCCGATGCCCAAGCTTTTTAAGTCCATGGAGATCGCGGCAGACTGGGGGGAAAAGCTGGGTGTTGACACGGTGAGTGACTTGAACGACCAGATACGCCGGGGCGGATTTAACGAACTGGTTCTGGTCCAGGAGGCGCTGCAGGAGCGCAGGATCAGTGAGATCGCCTCCGATATCGTGTCGCGAGGCGGAGTTAAGTTTGTCATGATCGCGGGGCCTTCCTCGTCGGGGAAGACGACTTTCTCGCACAGGTTATCCGTGCAGCTCAGGACCCATGGCCTTACGCCGCATCCGATCGCTGCGGATGATTATTTTGTCGACAGGGAGAAGACACCGAAACAGCCAAACGGTGATTATGATTTTGAGTGTCTGGAGGCGATCGACACACAGAAGTTCAACGACGACATGTGCGCGCTGCTGGCGGGTGAACGGGTGGAGCTTCCGACCTTCAATTTCGTGACAGGAAAGCGTGAGTACAGAGGCAATTTCAAGCAGCTTGGCCCCGATGATATCCTTGTCATCGAGGGGATCCACGGGTTGAATGACAAGATGTCCTACGCGCTTCCGGATGAGTGCAAGTATAAGATCTACATCAGCGCGCTCACGACGCTGAATGTCGACGATCATAACCGCATCGCGACCACGGACGGCAGACTGCTCAGGCGCCTGGTGCGTGATGCGAGGACGAGGGGCGCTACAGCCAAGCGCACGATCCAGATGTGGCCCTCCGTGCGAAACGGTGAGACGGAGAATATCTTTCCATTTCAGGAGAGTGCGGATGCCATGTTCAACTCGGCGCTCATATATGAGCTCGCAGTGCTCAAACCTTATGCGGAGCCTCTGCTCTACAGTATTGAAAAGGGGGAACCTGAGTACTTTGAGGCAGTGCGGCTTCTGAAATTCCTGAGCTATTTTCTGGGAGTCGGCACGGAGGAGCTTCCAAAGAATTCCATTGTGCGTGAGTTTGTGGGCGGAAGCTGTTTTAAGGTATAAAAAACGCAGATGGGGACTTGAAAAAGCGGATGCGATGTGTTACGATAGGTTGCGGCAACTGTGGTAAATGATCGCGGCTTACCGGTATTTTCCGGTAAGGTGAGGAAAGTCCGGGCTTCGCAGGGCAGGATGCCGGATAACGTCCGGTGGAGGCGACTCCAAGGCCAGTGCAACAGAAATATACCGCCTCTGTGCGTATACACAGCAGGTAAGGGTGGAAGGGCGGTGTAAGAGACCACCGCCTCCGCGGTAACGGGGAGGGCATATGTAAACCCCATCCGAAGCAAGACCAAACAGGGAGCTATAGACTTGCCCGGTCTGTTCCCAGGTAGGTCGCTTGAGGCTGGCGGTGACGTCAGCCCTAGATAGATGATCATTCGTGCTGCTGTGAGAACAGCAGCACTGACAGAACCCGGCTTATCGCTGCGGTTGCCGGTCAAGGTACTCTGGCTTGCATATGCCAGAGTATTATACTATGTGCAGGGAAAGCCTTCCCTGTCTGATCGAAGGAAGAGGGACAAAGGAAGAAGTCGCTTATACAGCGGGACGGCATAAATATTGAGTTTGGTTAGGGGTACGATATGCGGAGATTAAAAAGAAGAGTATTGTATATCATGATCACGGTGATCACAGCGGCTGCAGTGACGTATCTGGGGCTTGCCCTGTATTTCACAAAGCATTTTTTCTTTAATACGATCATCAACGGGGAAAATTATTCTGTCAGTGCTGTCAATTCAGTGCAGAACGGTTTTTTGGACACATCAAGCCAGTACGTGTTGAGGATCAATGGCAGAGACGGCGTGACAGATACGATCACGGCGGCAGATATTGCGCTGAGGGTGGATTTTGGCAGTGAGTTTGAGGATATCATAGAGGGGCAGGAGGCGTTACTGTGGCCGGCGTCTGTCTTTAAGGAGACAGAATATACGGTTGATACGATGGTGACATACTCCAAGGAGGCTCTGGAGAAGAAGATCGACACATTGAGCTTTTTTGAGTCGGAGAATATCAGACAGCCGCAGGATGCATATCTGAGTGATTATACAGAAAACGGATATCAGATCATTCCGGAGGACAAGGGGGCTGTTCCGATCCGGGAGAAGATCCGCAGCGCGGTGGAGGAGGCGATCAGCCTGTTGGATGAGTCTGTCGATCTGGATGCCAGGGACTGTTATGTCAGTGCGGGTGTCACATCAGACGACCGTGCGCTCCGGAAGGAGTGTGAGGAGCGGAATCGTTTTGTTGGAGTCACGGTTACATATGTGTTTGGGGAAGAGACGGAGGTGCTGGATGGCAGCATCATAAAGGACTGGATCACAGTGGACGACAGGACAGTCAGTCTTGATCCCGAGCTTGTGCGGGAGTATGTAAACGGGCTTTCGCGGAAATATGACACATGGGGAAAGAAGCGGGAATTCCAGACGACAGGCGGTGAAGTCATCACGATGGCAGAGGGTGCCTATGGCTGGTGGATGAACCGGGCAGATGAGACACAGGCGCTGATCGAACAGATCGAGAGCGGGCAGAGTGGAGAGAGAACACCGATTTACCGTGCGGAGGCGGCACAGTACGGCAATGATGATATCGGGGATACTTATGTCGAGATCGACCTGACAAGCCAGCACTTATGGGTGTATAAGGATGGAGAGCTGGTGGAGGAGACGGATTTTGTGTCAGGCAATGTGAGCAGGGGCTACAATACGCCTGTCGGTGTGTACGGTATCACATACAAGGAGCGCAATGCGACGCTCCGGGGGGCAACGTATACGTCCCATGTGGATTACTGGATCCCGTTTAACGGAAATGTGGGAATGCATGATGCCTCGTGGCGGAGTTCCTTTGGTGAGGATATCTATCTCAGAAATGGTTCGCACGGCTGCGTAAATCTTCCGCCGAAGAAGGCGGCGGTGATCTACGAGTATGTCGAGAAGGGGGAGCCGGTTATCGTCTACGGGGGACTGACATCCGTCCCGAAGCAGGAGGCGGCAGAGAAACCCGAGGTGGCGGAGGAGCCCGGGGAGGCTGTCGATCCCGTGCTGACACCGGAACAGCAGATCCAGCTCTGGATCGAGGCCGGATTGCTGAATCCCGACGGCACTCCTGTACAGCCGGCGCAGGTACCCGCAGCAGATCCACAGGAGTGATCATTGGATAAGGTATATCAGTAGTATCGTGCAGTTCCAGTATAGTCGCAAGCTATGCTGGAATTGTTGTTATATAAGATCTTCTTATGTGGAATATGAATATGAAAAAATTATTGTGTTTATTTTGGGGCATACTGACAATAACAAGTCTGATCGCAGTGTCGAGCGTCATGGTGCACAGGACTTTCCGGGGAAAGGACGGCCTGGCAACAGCATCGTGTGTATCGGAGCGGACTGCGGTCAAAATGGCTCGTGCGGCCGGATTGAATGTGACAGGAACAGGGGAACTGAACGCGGAGGATATAAGGATGCAGATTGTCTACCAGCTTGCGAGGCGGAGTATCGTGAAAGTTATTGTGAAAGATTCTGCAGGAAGCGGGACGATATGGAAGATTGAGGACGGGATCGTGATCGTTTCCAATAAGCACCTGCTTAAGAAGGATGTGCAGGCTGAGATCGTTTTTGGAAATGGGACGATCGCGACGGCCGACGTCATAGGATACTCTGGGCAGTATGATATAGGCTTTGTCAGAATACAGGAGGGGGCAGTGGCAGACAGCGTCCTGCGGGATATTTATGAGGCTGTCCCCCTCCTGTATGAGGCGGGATCAGAGGAGGAAAAGGCAGCGTTTGAGGCCGGATATCTGAGAAAACAGGTTTTGCAGGTGGGAGCTGTGATGGATCAAAATGCAGTCAATATATCGACGGGAAACGTTGTGGGACTTGCATTTGTCCCGCTGTTCAATACGAATGTACTGGTGACGGAATGTTTTTCGAGAGCAGGAATGTCCGGCGGCGGTGTGTTTGATGAGGGCGGACGTTTTCTGGGTATGATCTCCGGCGGGGAGGTGCCAGAGGACGCTGAAGTGAGAGAAGCTGAGATCACGTACAGTATTCCGCCGTCACTGATCGAGGCGGAGTATGAGATGATTATAGGATGATTTGAATGGATTGAGGTAGGAAACGTGGTTAGACCAGAGGGAAACAAAAGAATTTCAAAAATAGATGCATATCTGAACTGTGCGGAGAATTTTGCATACCGGAGTACGTGCATCAAGAGAAAATATGGAGCAGTCATCGTCAAGGATGACGCAGTGATCTCGACAGGTTACAATGGATCGCCCAGGGGTTTTGAGAACTGCTGTGATATCGGGGAGTGTCCGAGGATCAGGCTGGATATGCATCAGGGAGAGGGATATGCTGTCTGCAGGGCAGTCCATGCGGAAGCAAATGCACTGTTAAACTGTTCAAGGGAACAGACGCTGGGGGCGGATCTGTACCTTGCAGGCGTCAATCCGGGTGACCTGTCAGTGCACAAGGCGAAGCCATGTCCGCTGTGTGCCCGCATGATCATACAGGCGGGGATCAGAAATGTATATTTGAGAAAAGGCGAGGGCGTCGATAATTATGAGGAGATACCCGCAGCGGAGCTGCAGTGGTATATACCAGTTTATTAATTTTTAATATCTAAGATATGGTAAGTCAGGCTGGTTTGTGCTAAGATAAAAAATTAGAGATAAAAGCAATCAGAGATGACAAACGATAGAGGAGGTTATGTTCAATGACTAAGATAGATATATTCTCGGGCTTTCTGGGCGCTGGGAAGACCACGCTGATCAAAAAGCTTTTGCAGGAGGCGCTGGATGCGTCGAAGGTCGTACTGATCGAGAATGAGTTTGGCGAGATCGGTATCGACGGCGGGTTTCTGAAGGAAGCTGGTGTCGAGATCAAGGAGATGAACTCAGGATGCATCTGCTGTTCCCTGGTAGGGGATTTTGGCAGTTCCCTGAAGGAAGTGATCGAGACGTATCATCCGGAGAGGGTCCTGATCGAGCCGTCTGGTGTGGGAAAGCTTTCTGATGTCATGAAAGCGGTGCAGAACGTAGATACCGATGCCGAGGTGGAGCTGAACAGCGCTGTCGTCGTCGTTGACGCGAACAAGTGCAGGATGTACGCGAAGAATTTCGGGGAGTTCTTCCTGAACCAGATCGAGCATGCAGGCACGATCATCCTGAGCAGGACAGCGGATATCAGCGAGAGCAAACTGAACACCGCACTCGAGATCATCCGTGAGCATAACGATAAGGCGACCGTCATCACGACACCGTGGGATGCGCTTGATGGGAAGAAGATCCTGGAGACGATAGAGAATGCCAAGGATCTGGAAGCGGAGCTCATGGCAGAAGTTGCGAAGCTTCACGATGAGCACCATCATCACCACGACCATGACCATGACGATCATCATGATCACGATGAGCACCATCATGACCATGACGCGCACGATCACGACGAACACCATCATGATCACGACCATGACCATGACGATCATCATGACCATGACCATGACGATCATCATGATCACGATGAGCACCACCATCATCACGACCATGACCATGACGATCATCATGATCACGACCACGATCATCACCATCATCATGCGGATGATATCTTTGCGAGCTGGGGATTTGAGACGCCGGCGGCATATACCAGGGAGGAGCTGGAGCATATTCTGGAGGAACTTGAGGATGAGAAGAGATATGGCTCCATTCTCCGCGCAAAAGGTATGGTTCCGGCTGGAGACGGCACGTGGCTGAATTTTGACTATGTTCCGGGCGAGAGCAATGTGCGCGCTGGCGCCGCCGAAGTCACAGGGAAGATCTGTGTGATCGGGGCACAGCTCAACGAGGAGAATCTCGGGACGTTGTTCCACAGATGATCCTGGAGTGACAGGAGACACGAAGAACTGGTATGCCTGTGATATGTGATCTACAGGGATTGGAGAAAATATGAAGCCCGTATATATAATCAATGGATTTTTGGAGAGCGGCAAGACGGAGTTTATCTCCTACACGCTCTCACAGCCCTATTTTCAGACGAGAGGCACGACACTGCTGATACTCTGTGAGGAGGGCGAGATCGAGTACGACGAGGATATCCTCAAAAACAGCCGGACGATCGTGGAAGTGGTGGATGAGGAGGCACAGATGACTTCGGCAAATCTGATCGAGCTGGAGAAGAAGCATAAGCCGGAGCGCATCATCATCGAGTACAACGGCATGTGGAATTTCAAGAACCTCAAGCTGCCGTGGCACTGGCGGACAGAGCAGCAGATCACGACGATCGACGCCTCTACATTTCAGAACTATTATACAAATATGCGCTCGCTGCTGGCAGAGATGATCAGAAAATCAGAGCTCATCATCTTTAACCGCTGTGACGGGCTGGTCGACCAGCTGAGCGGCTTTAAGAGAAATGTAAAGGCCGTGAACCCGCAGGCGGAGATCATCTTTGAGGACAAAAACGGCGAGGTAAACCAGATCTTTGAGGAGGATCTGCCGTATGATCTGAAGAGTGAGCGCCTGGATCTGGATGACTACGGTTACGGTATTTTCTATCTGGATGCCATGGACAATCTCGAGCGCTATATCGATAAGACGATCCGGTTCAAGGCAATGGTGCTGAAGCCGGAGGACAGCAATGACGAATATTTCGTGCCGGGAAGGATGGCAATGACCTGCTGTGCGGATGATATGGCTTTTCTGGGATACGCCTGCAAATATGACAGGTGCAGCGAGCTTACGAACAAGGAGTGGGTGGAGGTGACAGCTACCGTCCACAGGGAGTTCTGGAAGGATTACAGCGGTGAGGGACCGGTGCTCCATGCGGTCAGCGTGCAGCCGGCGAAAAAGCCCAAGGAGGAAATATTGAATTTTGCCTAAAAACAGCAGGCCTTTGCCTGCTGTTTTTTCATATCTTAAAATGATCCTTGCTGCCATATTTCTCTTCGCAGTATTTGCAGCGGTAGATCTCCTTTTTCTCATCAGTGAGGACAAAGATGTGCGGAAGCTCCTGCTCGATGGATGTGATACAGCGGGGATTTTTGCATTTCAGCACATTTTTGATCTCTTTTGGGAGCGACAGCGGAAGCTTCTGCACGATCTCACAGTTTTTGACAACGTTGACAGTGATGTTGTGATCGATAAAACCTATGATGTCAAGGTTGAGGGTGTTGATGTCGCACTCCACTTTCAGGATGTCTTTCTTGCCCATTTTCTGGCTTCTGGCGTTTTTGATGATCGCCACAGTACAGTCAAGCTTGTCAAGCCCCAGGTGCTTGTAGATGCTCATGCTCTTGCCGGCTTTGATATGGTCAAGGACGAAGCCTTCTTCGATTTTTCCTACATTTAACATGTCTTGATATCCTCCTGTTCAGAATCTCTAAAACTTTTATTTCGAACTTTATGTTGAACTTTTGTTTTAAATCCTCACTTTAAACCTCTATTTCCAAAAGTGTCAGGAGCAGCGCCATGCGCACATACACGCCGTACTGTACCTGACGGAAGTACACTGCCCTGGGATCGTCGTCCACTTCGACAGAGATCTCATTGACGCGCGGAAGCGGATGCAGGACGATCATGTCAGACTTGGCAAGCTCCATCTTTTCACGGTCGAGGATATAGTAATCCTTCAATCTTACGTAATCCTCCTCGTTGAAGAAGCGCTCCTTCTGCACTCTGGTCATATAGAGGATATCGAGCCCCGGCATGACTTCTTCCAGTTTCCGGACCTCGCTGAAGGACACATTTTTCTCGCGGAGCATCTCGATGATGTAGTCGGGGATCGTGAGCTCCTCGGGAGATATGAATATGAAGTGGATGTTGTCGTAGCGGACGAGCGCATTGATCAGCGAGTGCACGGTGCGGCCGAATTTGAGATCGCCGCAGAGTCCGATGGTAAAGCTGCCAAGGCGTCCCTTGATCGCGCGTATGGTCAGAAGGTCGGTGAGTGTCTGGGTTGGATGCTGGTGGCCGCCGTCGCCGGCGTTGATGACGGGGATGGAGGAGCGCGATGCCGCTACCATGGGTGCGCCCTCCTTTGGATGGCGCATCGCACAGATATCGGCAAAGCAGGAGATCACACGGATCGTGTCCGACACACTCTCCCCTTTGGCGGCGGAGGAAGAATTGGCGTCGGAGAATCCCAGTACCTGACCGCCGAGATTGAGCATGGCAGCCTCAAAACTGAGCCGGGTGCGGGTGCTCGGCTCATAGAAGCAGGTGGCAAGCTTTTTTCCTTCGCAGGCGTGCGCATATCTGGCAGGATTGTTCTCGATATCCTCGGCGAGCGCAAAGAGCCTGTCCAGCTCCTCCGTGGAAAAATCAAGTGGGCTCATTAAATGTCTCATAAAAACCTCCTAATCTAAAAATGTGTAATAAAAAAGGAGAAATAAATTCTCCATCACTAAAACATATGAATATGAAAATGAAAAACAGATCCAGAACCGGTCCGAGCAGTACATCCAGTATCCAACATAACCATTTCCTCCCTGTTTCAAATATATCCTTTTGCTATCGTACCATATCTGAAGGAAGCTTTCAAGGATAATCGCAAAAAAATTGCCGGCGGATCAGACGAGTTATGGGACGGAAGATTCCTGAACCGGGAGTTCCCGTCAGGAAAGAGGTTTGCGGACATTGTATTTCTGCCGCTTCCGCATACGGACAGGCTCGCGCCGGTGATCGGCAGATGGCAAAATAACAGACTTATTGACTTGAAAAAGTAGTGAAAGCTGATATAATATATAAATGTAGATTTTGAAGGTATTACAGTAGTTTGACAGGAAAGTTTTACAATGGACGAGGAGAGAAAAGATGGAATTCAAAGAGAGAAAACGGTGGCTGTTCTTCGGACTGCCATTTACCTTTACAGTATATACGATCAAGGAGGATGTCATAACGGTCAACACAGGTTTTCTGAACAGGGAAGAAAACGACTGCTATATGTATAAGGTGCAGGACGTGACGCTCAAAAGCTCATTGGTCGAGAGAATGT
The DNA here is from genome assembly GCA_009774375.1 of Lachnospiraceae bacterium. GTDB lineage: Bacteria > Bacillota > Clostridia > Lachnospirales > Lachnospiraceae > COE1. The sequence continues at coordinate 16,891 of VSNO01000044.1, read as the reverse complement.
TCGGACTCGGGACGATCGTGTGCCATACAGGGGATGTCACCAGTCCGCTGCTGCTGATCCAGCAAATCAGGAACGCAAAGGCCGTGAAGCAGTTTATACTGGAAAAGTCCGAGGAGGACAGGAGAAGGCGCCGGACGCTGAATACGCTTGACATCGGTGCAGTCGAGGTAGATGATGTCGAGTAGATACAGCAATGGGGGTCGGTATACGGGCGGATCTGGATCCGGGACTGCCCGTCAGGACGGCGTGCAGGATGCCGGGACTCCCAGGGGCAGGGAGGCGGGACAGCTCAGTGCCGAGGAGATCGCGGCTATACTTGCACAGTCTTATTCCGGCAGGGTCGTCACCGGGATGGAAGATGAGAGAGAGGACAGTGCGGACAGCCGCAGTGCCGAGGGAAAGGACACGGCGGAAAAGGAACGTGAAGCGCGCAGAAAAAAGCGTGTGCAGGAGATGCGGCGCAGGAAAAGGCGGCAGGAGCAGATGCGCAGACTGATGCTGCCCTGTATCGCTGCGGCAGCAGTCTGTGTGATCCTGGCGGGGCTGGGGATCGGCAGTCTGGTCAGAAAGCATGGGGACAGGCAGAACACCCTTCCGCCTGAGGGATCAAATGAGTTCGTCCTGAATGGAGAGAATGAAGACAGTTCAGACCACAGCGGTACGGATGAGGACAGTTCAGACGGCAGTGTTTCGGATGGAGACAGCCCGAACAGTACCGGCACAGCTGACAGGGAGATCACATATGCGGGCAGCCTTAATGTAGCCGGCTGTTATGTCGGCAGCACCATCGCGGAAAGTCTGGCAGAGGAGCTTGCACTGGCGGATTCGCTCATCGTCAGGACGCTCGGCGGACGGAGCGCGGAACCGCCGCTTGCGGCCGCCGCGGACGGGGCGGCTTCGCCGGACGGCGAGGTCATGAGCGAGAATGTCGTCTTTATCGATGTAGAGGCGGGGCGGATCCTGGGACAGAGAGGCGCCGATACCCGCATACCTCCGGCATCCATGACCAAGATCCTCACAGTCCTTGTCGCCGCGGAGCATATCACGGATCCCGACGATACCTTTGTGATCACACAGGATATCGTGGATTACAGTTTTGTAAATCATTGCTCTAATGCCGGTTTTGAGGTCGGGGAGAAAGTCACTGTCAGGGATCTGTTTTACGGCACGGTGCTTCCTTCAGGGGGAGAGGCGGCAGTGGCGCTGGCTGTCTACGCGGCAGGGTCGCAGGAGGCGTTTGTCGGGCTGATGAACGAGAAGCTCGACGAGCTGGGCCTGTCTGCAACGACCCATTTCACAAACTGTGTGGGTATCTATGACGACAACCATTACAGCACGGTTTATGACATAGGTGTCATATTGAAAGCGGCTTATGACAACACTTACTGCCGCGAAGTGCTCGGCGTGCGCACCTACAAGACCTCCGCCACAGAGCAGCACCCCGAGGGGATCGACCTGTCGAACCTGTTTCTCAGGAGGATCGAGGACAGGGATACACACGGCGAGGTACTCTGCGCCAAGACCGGATATGTGGATCAGTCTGGCAACTGCGCGGCAAGTCTGGGCGTCGGCAATGACGGCAGGGTCTACATCTGTGTGACGGCGCGCTCCAATGATCCGTGGCGCTGTATACGCGACCATGTAGCCCTGTACCAGCAGTTTCTGCCTGGCTGAGCAGGGCACGCCGTTCAGATGTCAACAGGCTGTCTGCGGCCGGTCAGAATACGCTCGAACAGGAGTCCGGCAAGGAACCAGAAAGGAAAATAATCGATGCGGATCAGCCCGTTCAGATGCCAGTGGTGGCGGTCGTAATTCCAGGGACACAGCCCGTGTGCCGAGAGAAAACGTCCGCTGGCATACTCCGCACCAAAAATAGACAGAGCGTAGATGGTACCGCGCACGATCAGACGGCAGTGTCTCAACAGGGAGAACACGGGTCTGAAGAGAGCCGCGCAGCCATAGATGGGAAACATCCACAGGGAAGTTTGGCCGACAAGCGGCAGTTCGCGCCTCCTGAGTGCGCCGAGGGCGGTGAAGATGATCTCCATACACCAGCCAGCCATGCCGCACTTCACAAAATCTTTTGCAAATCCGCTGTGATATTCATAATGATAATAAGGTAAAGGGATCGTCGTTTTTCTCATGCTGACAGCATAACCGGGATTCCTTTACCTTATTCATATATCTGCTATTTATTTTCAGTTTTTTGTTTTTTATTTCTGGCTCTTGCTGATCTCTGCGATCGCCGCCTGTGATGCCCTGTCAAATGTCGTGACGTTCACAGGACCGGAGACGGGTGTCTTGTATATGGGTGTGATGCTTCCAAACTGTGTGAAGTACACGTATTGTGAGGTTGCATTGATGTTGCTGTAGGAACCGTCAGCGACTACCTCCATGTCAGATCCGTCGCGGCGGATGCGCTTTAACTGGGGGGTATTGCCTGAAGTCTGGTAATAAATGTAACTGTCAGTCACATTGATCAGGTCGATCCTGCCAGTGTCGAGCAGCTTTTTGCTGCCATCGGTGGTGTTGAGGCTGATCAGCGAGTAATTGTCGTGAATGTCAATGCCATAGACGGTATTTCCCTCGATGATCGGCATGTACACGTCCTCGGCGAGCACCTGGCGCGAGGTGTTGGTCCTCAGGTCAAGAGCCATCAGATGCAGGTTATCTTCATTGTTCAGGTAGTAAAAGGTCGAGTTCTGTACGCTTACAGGAAGAATGTCAAGTTCCAGAAGCGTTTCCTTGGTCTTGCCGTCTGTCGATACTTTTTTCAGGGACGTCGTATCGGAAGAGCAGGTGTAATATACATCGTTATCCGCGAGAAGGACAAATTTTCCGTTTACCCGGTCAAGACAGAAGGCATCGCCGGCTTTGGCCTTATTCACCCGATAGATGCCGGTTGTGCTCAGGACGAAGCCAAGTCCTGTTCCGCTGCCAGAGCCTCCCTGGTAGTAATACAGGTATTTGCCGTCCGCATTGATGCTTGCCACCTCCGTGTACGCCATTTTCTCCATTTCGGATTCATCCGGGCGCATGCGGTAGAGCGAAGAAGAATCATAAGCGTTTGCAAAGTAGACATATCCGTCATTTTCGCAGAAAAGTCCGTTGTTATATAGATTTCCCGCGGTGTTTCCCACGGTTCCGGCCGGGTTTTGAGGTACCTTGTCAGAAAGATACTTAAAGACTGCCAGACCGGCAATGATAAGCACTGCACAGATTATGCAGATTATGGTGATAACCTTTTTTTTCATTGTATTTTCCCCCTGTGTGAAGTATAGATTGGTGTATATTAACATTATAAAGAATTTTTGAGAAAAATGAAAGATTTCTGCATTATTTTTTTACAAACTTTATCTGGTGTGCTATACTTAATAACAACAAAAGCAAAATGGAAGTATACAGGAGGACAGGTCAGATGGATTTATCAGAACTCAGGGATACGCTTGACGGTATTGACCGACAGATCGTGGAACTCTTTGAGAGACGGATGGATGTATGTTCCCAGGTGGCAGGATACAAGATCGAGACAGGGAAAAGGGTTTTTGACAAGGAGAGGGAACAGCAGAAGCTCAAGGCTGTCAGTGAACTGACGCACAATGAATTTAACGCGCATGGTATCAGGGACTTGTTTGAGCAGATCATGTCGATGAGCAGAAAACTCCAGTATCAGAAGATCACAGAGCATAATGGAGGCGGACGCATCTCGTTCATCGAGATGGGAGAGATCGACTGCGGGAAGTGCCGTGTCGTGTTCCAGGGGGCGGAAGGCGCGTACTCGCAGGCTGCCATGATGGAATATTTCGGGGAGACCGTGGACAGCTTCAACGTCAATACATTCCGCGATGCGATGCTCGCGATCGACGAGGGCAGCGCGGATTTTGCAGTGCTTCCGATCGAGAACTCGTCGGCGGGGATCGTGAGTGAGATCTATGACCTGCTGGTAGAGTTCGAAAATTATATCGTGGGGGAGCAGATCATCCGGATCGAGCACTGTCTGATGGCAGCTCCGGGGACAAAGATAGAGGATATCAGGACAGTGTATTCCCACGCGCAGTCGCTGATGCAGAGCTCGCACTATCTGCTCGAGATGGGGTGGCAGCAGATCAGTATGAAGAATAACGCTTTTGCGGCAAAGAAGGTTGCGGAGGACAGGGATCAGACGCAGGCGGCGATCGCGGGGGAGACCGCCGCGAAGATTTATGGACTGGATATTTTAAAGAGGGGAGTGAATGATCTGAAGGACAATTCGACGCGCTTTATCATCGTTACGAACCAGAAGGTATATGCGAAGGAAGCGGCGAAGATCAGCCTGTGTTTTGAAGTGAGTCATGAGAGCGGCGCACTGTACCATGCGCTCTCGCATCTGATGTACAACAATCTGAATGTGACCAAGATCGAATCAAGGCCGATCGCGGGAAGGAACTGGGAGTACAGGTTCTTTCTGGATTTTGAGGGAAAACTCACAGACAGTGCGGTGAGAAATGCGCTCAGGGGACTGCGCGAGGAGACGCACAACATGAAGATACTCGGAAATTACTAAAATATAGTGATACTTTTTAGGGGAAGAGGTGTAACTATGGCATACAGGACATTTGCGGCAATTGATGTGGGCTCCTATGAGCTTGCGATGAAAATATATGAGATATCGGGGAAGAACGGCATCAAGGAGATCGATCATATCAGGCACCGGATCGAGCTTGGAACAGACTCGTATTTTATGGGGAAGATCAACAATGACAGAGTCGACGAGCTGTGCAGGATGCTGAATGAATTTATGGCGATCATGAGATCGTATAAAGTGGACGACTATAAGGCATATGGGACAAGCGCCATCCGGGAATCCCAGAACAGGCTGATCCTGCTGGATCAGATCGAGATCTGGACGGGGATCCATATCGATGCCCTGAGCAATTCGGAGCAGCGTTTTCTTGATTACAAGTCTGTGGCATCGAGAGTGAAGGATTTTCAAAGCATCATAGAAAAGAGTACGGCTTTTATAGACATTGGCGGCGGGAGTATACAGATCTCCCTGTTTGATGAGGACAGTCTTGTCACTTCCCAGAATATCAGACCAGGTGTGCTTCGCATGCGGGAGGAGCTGGCGCGGGTGCCTTACAGGAGTTATCAGCTCGAGGACATCGTGGAGGAGATGGTCTGTGACAGCTTCGAGAGTTTCAGGGAGATGTTCGTGGGGGATAAGAAGATACAGAATGTGATCCTGGTGGATGACTATGTGTCCCTGGTCGTGCAGCGAAATTTTATCAAGACGATCAAAAAGGGACAGGTCAGCACGGAGAATTTTCTGGAGTTTGTGGATTCCCTGAAGAAGAAAAAAGCGCGGGAGATCGCCATATCGCTGGGGCTGGCGCAGGAGAATATCTCCCTGCTGTACCTCTCTGCGCTGATGATCAAGTACATGATCAGGCTGCTGGGGGCGGAGATGCTGTGGGCGCCGGGCGTGTCCCTGTGCGACGGCATCGCGTACGAGTACGCGGAGCGGAATCAGCTGCTGCCGTCAGACGCCGAGAACATGCCGCACGATTTTGAGCAGGATATCCTCGACTGCGCGCGGGATATCAACAGGCGGTATCACAGCGGCGAGTACCGCACCCGCGAGCGGGAGATGATCGCGCTCACGATCTTTGACAGCATGAAGGAGGTTCACGGCCTGTCAAAGCGCGACAGGCTGCTCCTGCAGCTCGCGGCGATACTGGGAGACTGCGGCAGGTTCATCAGCCTTGCGAGTGTCGGCGAGAACTCTTACAACATCATCACCGCGACGGAGATCATCGGGCTCTCACATGTGGAGCGCGAGGTCGTGGCGAGCGTCGTCAAATACGCGACGGAAAAATTTGACTACTACCACATCATGGACGATAATGCGTCGCTCGACAGGGAGGCGTACCTGAAGATCGCGAAGCTGACAGCCATCATCAGGCTCTCGGACGGGATGGATCTGAGCAACCGGGGCAAGTGCAGCAAGCTGAAAGCCGTGAACAAGAATGATGAGCTGGTGCTCACCGTGGAGACGAATGCGGACATGACACTGGAGTTTGGATTATTTGACAAGTACGCCACCTTTTTTGAGGAAGTGTACAATATCAAGCCCGTTTTGAGGCAGAAGAAGAGCAATATATAATCGTAAGGGGGAACAGAGATGGGGGATAAGAACAGTAAGTCAGACTACAGCAGATCTGAATATTATTATAACAGGGAATTGAGCTGGCTCGCCTTTAACGGGCGTGTGCTGGGGGAGGCGAAGGACAAGACGATCCCGCTGTTTGAACGGCTCAAGTTTCTGAGCATCACAGCATCAAATCTCGATGAATTTTTTATGGTGCGCGTAGCGTCACTGAAGGATATGGTGAATGCGGGCTACACCAGGAAGGACATCGCCGGGATGACGCCGGCGGAGCAGCTCGAACAGGTCAATCAGGCGACACATGAGCTTGTGGATATGCAGTATTCCGTGTACAACAGGGCCCTGCTCCCGCTCCTTGCACAGAACGGGCTCACCGTGGTCGAGAGTCATGAGGATCTTACGAAGAAGGACTGTGCCTTTGTCGACCGGTATTTTCAGGACAATGTGTATCCGGTGCTCACGCCGATGGCGGTGGATTCCTCGCGGCCGTTTCCGCTGATCAGGAACAAATCCCTGAACCTGGGAGCGCTGGTATCCAGAAAGACTGTCAAGAGCAGGAGGCACCTGTTCAACAAGAAGTCCGTCCAGGGAAAAGAACTGGAGTTTGCCACCGTGCAGGTTCCAAGCGTGCTGCCGCGCATCATACAGCTCCCGGAGGCGGCGGACGGGACAAGGCGTGTGATCCTGTTGGAGCAGATCATCGAGCGGAACATGGATAAGCTGTTTCTGAATTATAATATAGAGTGTTCTTTCCCGTTCCGGATCATGAGAAATGCGGATTTTTCGCTGGATGAGGACGAGACGGAGGATCTGCTGAAGGAGATCGAGAAACAGCTCAAAAAGAGGAAGTGGGGGCAGGCGATCCGGCTCGAGGTCGAGGAGGGGATCGACAGCCGTCTGCTTGATATCATCAAAAAGGAGCTGATGATCGACGAGAGGGATATCTACAGCATTCCCGGCCCGCTCGACCTCACATTCCTGATGAAGATGTACGGACTGGAAGGATTTGAACATCTCAGGTACAGTTCTTATATACCACAGCCGGTGCCGGAGATCGAGGCGGGCGACGATATCTTTGAGCGGATACGGGAGCAGGATATCCTGCTGCACCACCCGTATCAGACCTTCGCTCCCGTTGTCGATTTTATCAAGCAGGCGGCAAAGGATCCGCAGGTGCTTGCCATCAAGCAGACACTGTACCGTGTGAGCGGCAACTCCCCGATCATCGCGGCGCTCGCGCAGGCGGCGGAGAACGGCAAACAGGTGTCCGTGCTGGTTGAGCTGAAGGCGCGTTTCGATGAGGAGAACAATATCGTGTGGGCGAAGAAGCTTGAACAGGCGGGATGCCATGTGATCTATGGACTCGTGGGGCTGAAGACGCACTGCAAGATCACGCTGGTGGTCAGGCGCGAGGAGGAAGGCATCAGGCGCTATGTGCACCTCGGCACCGGGAATTACAATGATGCGACGGCAAAACTCTATACCGATCTCGGTATCCTCACCTGCAATGAGGCGATCGGTGAGGACGCGACGGCGGTCTTTAACATGCTGTCCGGCTACTCGGAGCCGCTGGGCTGGAATCATCTGGCGCTCGCGCCGCTTTGGCTGAAGGACCGGTTCCTGTATCTCATCAACAGGGAGAAGGAAAACGCGGTCGAGAAGCGCCCGGCAAGGATCGTGGCGAAGATGAACTCCCTGTGCGATCCGGATGTCATCAAGGCGCTGTACGAGGCGGCGGCAAAGGGTGTGAAGATCCAGCTGATCGTCAGGGGGATCTGCTGCCTGCGGACAGGCGTGGAGGGGACGAACGACAATATCGAGGTGCGCTCCATCGTGGGGAATTTCCTGGAGCACGCAAGGATCTTCTACTTTGAAAATGCGGGCGATCCGGAGCTGTACATGGCAAGCGCGGACTGGATGCCGAGAAACCTCGAGCGGAGGGTGGAGATCCTCTTTCCGGTACTCAATGCCGGGCTGAAGGAAAAGGTGTGGCATGTTCTTGACGTGCAGCTCAGGGACACGCAGAAAGCGCAGTTTTTGCAGGCGGATGGCAGCTACCGCAAAGCGGACAGCAGGGATAAGAACGCAGTCAACGCGCAGGAGCAGTTCTGCAAAGAATATGTGGCGCTGGCGGCAAAGAAGGAAAAGGCGGAGCAGCAGGCGCGCACCTTTAAGCCGGAGTACAATCAGGCGATACAAAACTGACAGGAGCATGGAGACTATGATAAAATATGTACTTGCATCGGCTTCCCCGCGGCGGTGGGAGCTTTTGGAACAGGCCGGACTCGGCTTTGAGATCGCCGCGGCGCAGGGGGAGGAGATCATCACGAAGGAGTCCCCCGCGGAGATCGTGGAGGAGCTCTCGCTCAAAAAAGCCGGGGAAGTGGCAGAGCGGTATCTGAAGAAATATAAAAATGACACGGTTGTCATAATCGGCGCGGATACGATCGTATCTTTTCAGGACGAAATCATGGGAAAGCCAAAGGATGCGGCGGACGCGGCATCGATGCTCGCAAAGCTGCAGGGAAATACGCACCAGGTGTATACGGGCGTGACGCTGGTCGTGCTGGAAAAGGGACAGGAAAAACGGGGGCGCAGTGTCATCACCTTTCATGAGCAGACAGATGTCCGCATGTATCCGATGACATCGGAGCAGATCGCGGCGTACGTGGCGACCGGGGAGCCGATGGACAAGGCGGGCGCCTATGCGATCCAGGGAAAATGCGCAGTCTACATCAGGGGTATCGCAGGTGACTATAATAACGTGGTCGGGCTGCCTGTCGCGAGGCTGATGCATGAACTTTTTGAGAGACAATTGGCCTGATTGATGAAAAAAGGGTTTACAAAACGGTATGGATACTGTTACAGTGATATTGGGCATTTATGGAATGCAATTTAATTAATATATAAAAAATTTCAATAAAAGGAGATCATGAATTATGCACGAGTATGATGAGGCGGTATTGAACTGTTTTCTGGAAAACCAGCTCCAGTTAGTACCGGAAAAAGTAGCGGAAAATATCGATGAGGCGGAGGCTTTTCTCGAGGAGTGCATGGCGGTAGTCGTGGATTCCATCGACGAGGTGTGGGATTACTTTGACGAGGAAGGGATCGACCTGGAGGGACAGGAAAAGGAAGAGATCGTGGACGCACCGGAGGTGTTTGATATCGGTGATGGCAGATACCTCATCGTGGAAAGTTAAGGACCACAGGGCTAAAGGGTAGGTAGACAAGGTGAAGAGAAAAACGAACATTTCAGTATGGCAGTTACGGTTATTTGAGGGGTTTGACAAGGACATCATGGTCATGCAGCGCGACGAGGAGGAAGTCTTTGACGACGCGATCCATGTATTTTTCGAGAAGGAGTACTATGATGCATATGTCGCGAGGGCTGTCAGATACGGAGGGCATCGGTACGCATATCATGAGGATAAGCTGGGGGAGGTAGTCAATCAGATCTTTGACGAGGAGATCCCCGGACTGGTGCTCCATGTCAGTACGGATGAGAAGGCGCCGAAGAATGTGCTCTGCGATGAGAAATATATCGGAGCGGGAGAGCTTCTGGGATTGAAGGATGCGGCAGACAGCTATCATTTCCTCTACACCGCAGCGACTGGCAGATGCAGCAAGGAAGCAGCGGTCGCGCGCCTGTGGACAAAGAACGTCTATATCATAGGACAGCTGCCTGACTTCAGGGTGAAGCCCAGGGAGGGCGAGAAGCCTGTGTTTGAGCTCATGACAATGAAGCGGAGGAAGGATGGCGGGCAGGTTACGGCAGAAGCGTATGATCACGAGTCGCTGAAAGTCTTTCTGACGATGGACAGCGCCATGCGCTTCAACCCGGACAGGAAGCCGGTGAACAAATACAAGCTGGCCATGCTGTCACAGCTGATCAGGGGAAAACTGCAGGTGATCATAGAGCCGCACAGAAGCTACTGGCTGGAGTATGATCCCACCGCGCTTGACCTCACAGGACATCTGGATATACCGCGCTACGATGAGGCGATGGTGCGGGCGAGGATCCAGGAGTACACGCGGATGGACAGGATCTATATCCTTCTGGCGCCCATGCACAGCGATTACAGGACGTCATGCGGCAATCCTCTCCTGCTGAAGCCGGATGAGAAAAACATCTTGCTGTATCTGTTTGAAAAGTACGATGATGCTGTCAGTTATGTGCTGCAGAACCCCATGACGATGCCCGTGTTTGACAGTACATTTCCGATCGGCGTGCTTGACCAGGAACAGAAACTGTTCAACCTGGAGACAGTGCTGGCGGTTGCCGCAGAGATCGGTGTTACCGGGGTAAATCTTGATTTTGATACGGTGCATGCGATCGGCTGCAAGATGGAGTACATCAGGGAAGTGACGGGGTATCAGCGCGATGTGGAGGCGTTCTTGTCCGGGGAAGAGCTGGCGCAGGTCGTGCGTGAGGATGAGGATGGGAAGAAATACCGCATGCCGGTCATTCCGTTCTGCAGCCGGGACAATGAGTACTATGTGAGCGGTGAGCGCAGATCGGAGCTGGTCACGCACATGGACGATGACCGGGATCAGGGATTCGCGTACATGGCGGGATGCACTGTCAGCGAGATGATGGTCATGATGCAGGAAGCAGCAGGGCGCTTTGATGCTGCGAGAAAGGCATCAGATGAGGAGAATGTGGAAAAATATGTCCGTCTGATGAACCGGATCACGTTCTTCCTGACGGAGGCGCTGTGTGAGAAGCCATATATATATACGATGAGAGATGAGAACGGTGATTTTTATCTCAAGAACGGCATCGCGTATCTGATCGTGACGAACCGCTATGAGACGGGCCGGAAGGGCGAGGGCAGACTCGCGCCTGCAGGGATCGACAATCCGCAGTTTATGGAAAAACTGTGCGAGACCAGCAAGGTGGCGGTCCTGACGGACGGGCCAAATGCGTTGTGCATGATGGACACCAAACTGATGAGCGAGGTGGCAAAACAGTGGAAGAGTGCAGAACCACTCCGCGAGGAGCTGATGATCTACATGACGCAGGGATGCAGCCTCTCCTACCCTGAAGCGCTGTACTATTACCGGAGGCTTCGGACGGAGAACAGCATATTTGTCGAGTTTGTCTCCGCAGTCAGGGACATGGCTTATCCGGTGATCGGAATGCTCACGATCGAAGGATTTACGGCACAGGGACTTGCCGAGGCGCATGGACTGAATATGCTGCAGGCGTACGATGCGCTGCTCTCGATCAAGGAGGATCCTGCAAACGCGGAGAAGTATCAGGGAGCGGGGACTGCGGACGGCGGCAGTGCGGCGGAAGATGCGGACGGCGCGGATGGAGCTGATAAGAGAGGGCTTTTTGGGAAGCTGTTTAAGAAATAACGGATAAATTCTCCTTGAAAATCCGCGCTTTTTATGTATAATAGTAAGAGTGCGTAACCAAAATATGTAAATAGGCGCCCAGAGGCTCTTTCTGCCCGATGCAGCGAGTAGATTCTGGGATGCTGTGGAATTAAAAAAGAGGAATTTATCATGATAAGTGCAAACAATGTAACCTATAGAGTGGGGAAAAAAGCGTTATTTGAGGACGTCAACATCAAGTTTACAGAAGGGAACTGCTACGGTCTGATCGGTGCGAACGGGGCAGGCAAATCCACCTTTTTAAAGATCCTGTCGGGAAAGCTCGAGACGACGAAGGGCGATATCGCGATCACGCCGGGACAGCGGCTCTCCGTGCTGGAGCAGGATCACTTCAAGTATGACGAGTATCCGGTCATGGACGTCGTGATCATGGGCAATGCGCGTCTCTATGAGATCATGAAGGAGAAGGACGCCATCTATGCCAAGGAGGATTTCACGGACGAGGACGGGATCCGCGCCAGCGAGCTCGAGGGCGAATTTGCCGAGATGGACGGCTGGGAAGCAGAATCCAATGCGGCGCAGATGCTGAATGGCCTGGGGATCGACACAGATATACACTATTCTATCATGAAGGACTTGAACGGCAGCGAGAAGGTGAAGGTCTTGCTGGCGAAGGCGCTCTTTGGCAATCCGGATATCCTGCTGCTCGACGAGCCGACGAACCATCTGGATCTCGATGCGATCGCGTGGCTTGAGGAGTTTCTGATCAATTTTGAGAATACAGTGATCGTCGTGTCGCATGACCGTTATTTCCTGAATAAGGTATGTACCCAGATCGCGGATATCGATTACGGCAAGATCCAGCTCTACGCCGGAAACTATGATTTCTGGTATGAGTCGAGTCAGCTGCTCGTCAAGCAGATGAAGGAAGCGAACAAGAAGAAAGAGGAGAAGATCAAAGAACTGCAGGAGTTCATCTCACGCTTCTCCGCCAACGCTTCCAAGTCCAAGCAGGCGACATCGAGAAAGCGTGCTTTGGAGAAGATCGAGCTGGACGACATCAAGCCGTCGAGCCGCAAGTATCCGTATATCGATTTCCGGCCTGACCGCGAGATCGGAAACGAGGTGCTCACGGTTGAGAATCTCTCCAAGACGATCAACGGCGAGAAGGTGCTCGACAATATTTCATTTATTTTAGGACGCGAGGACAAGGTTGCGTTTGTAGGTGCGAACGAGCATGCCAAGACGACGCTCTTCCAGATCCTGATGGGGGAGATGGAGCCGGACGAGGGCACGTACAAGTGGGGCGTCACGACCTCGCAGGCATATTTCCCGAAGGATCCGACCAATGAGTTTAATAACGACTACACGATCGCGGACTGGCTGATGGGTTATTCGCCGGTGGATGATATCACATATGTGCGCGGTTTTCTGGGGCGCATGCTCTTTGCGGGCGAGGACGGCGTGAAGAAGGTCAGGGTGCTCTCCGGCGGCGAGAAGGTGCGCTGTCTGCTGAGCAAGATGATGATCAGCGGCGCGAACTGTCTGATCCTCGACGAGCCGACGAACCATCTCGACATGGAGTCCATCACGGCGCTCAACAACGGACTGATCAAGTTCCCGGGTATGGCGATGTTTGCCTGCCACGACCACCAGTTTGTGGAGACGACGGCAAACCGCATCATGGAGATCCTGCCGGACGGCACGCTGATCGATAAGATCACGACGTATGACGAGTATCTTGCAAGCGATGAGATGGCGAGAAAGAGGACTTCCGTGTACACGGCAGAGGCGGAGGACGAGAGCGGCGAGGAGTAGTCCTTTATTGTGTGATGTTTGTGAAAAGAGGCAGTTCGGCTGTCTTTTTTCATTATTGTAAAAAGAAGGAGAGTTGAAGATGGGATTTGTAGATTTGCATACGCACTCGTGCTGTTCTGACGGCACACTCACACCGGGCGGGCTGGTGGACTATGCCATAGAGAAGGGGCTGGATGCGTTGGCGCTCACGGATCATGACACGGTGGACGGACTGGATGAACTGATGGAATACGCGAAGGGGAAACCGGTCGAGGTGATCCCGGGGATCGAGTATTCGACGGAGTACAATAACCGCGATGTGCATATCGTGGGACTGTATATTGATCACAAAGCGCCGGTCTTTCTGGAATATCTGACGCGGTTTCAGCAGTCGCGGACAGACCGGAACTATAAGCTGTGCGCAAATCTGCGCGGGGCGGGGATCGACATCACATACGAGGCGCTCTTGGAGGCCAACCCGGGGGCGGTGATCACGAGGGCGCACTACGCCGCGTATCTGATGGACAAGGGCTATGTGAAGAGCAGGAACGAGGCGTTTGAGCGGTATCTTGGAGACAACACGCCGTATTTTGTACACCGTGAAAAGGTCACGCCGGAGGAGGTGATCGGGGTGACGCTGAAGGCGGGCGGGATACCGATTCTGGCGCATCCTACGCTCTACAAGCTCGGACATGAGCAGCTCGACGTGCTGGTGAGCCGGTTAAAAAAGGCAGGTCTGATGGGGATCGAGTGCTATTACAGCACGTATTCGCCGGCGGAGGAGAGGCAGATGAAGGCGCTGGCGGAGAAATTCAACCTGCTGCCGAGCGGCGGTTCGGACTTTCACGGCGCGAACAAGCCGGGGCTGGATCTCGCTACCGGGTATGGAAAGCTCTGCGTGCCCGATGATGTCCTCGCGGGGCTGAAAAAGTCCCTGCATACAAAGATCCTGTTCACAGATCTCGACGACACGCTTCTAAACTCACAGAAGACGATATCAGAGCACACCAGAAAAAAGATCAGGGAAATGCTGGCGGCAGGAAATCATTTTGTGCTGGCGAGCGGCAGAGCCGTGAGCAGCATTCTCGACGTGCTGGAGGCGTTGGATATACAGGGTGGTGATACCGAGGGAAAGATCTACATGACAGCGTACAATGGCGCGGTCATCTATGACTGCACGGATGGCTCTGTCATAGAGCAGTATGATGTCCCGGTACCGACGGCGCAGGCGATCTTTGACATGGCCCTGAAAAAGGGCGTTCACATTCAGACCTACACGGATACCCATATCGTGAGCTGTGCGGAGGACGAGGAGCTTGCCTTTTATAAAAAGGCGATCATGTCGCCATACAAGATCGGAACAGATCTGGAGAAAGAACTGGCACATGCGCCGTTTAAGCTGCTCGCGATCGACATCAACGACCGGTCGCGGCTGGAGGAGCTACGCAGGGAAGTGGAGGCGTCCGATTTTGCGGAGGATATCACCTGTGCATTTTCAAATGCTTATTATCTTGAATTTTACAATAAAAAGGCGGGAAAAGGGAATGCGCTGAGAAACCTGTGCAGTGCACTTCATGTCCACATCAAAAATTCTGTCGCAGCGGGGGATGAGGAGAACGACATTACGATGATCGAGGCCGCAGCGGTCGGGGTCTGTATGGCAAACGGCAGACCAGCTGTAAAAGAGTGTGCGGATGTCATCACAGCGCAGGACAATGACCACGACGGGATCGCGGAGGTCATAGACAGGTTTATATTAAAGCATGGACAATGACCTGATAAAACGGTATACTTTAACTGATGTATGTGTCTGGGAACTGTCAATAAATAACGCATCAATCTGACGTGTCAGGTACGGACATGGCTAACTTATATTTGCCATAATTTGCAGCGCGGTGCAAAGTCCGGGGCATACAACGCCAGATTAACAGGTTATTTCCTGACAATTCCTTATGGATTATAACGGAAAGGGAAGAGGAACAATGAACGAGAAGAGGACGGCATTTGCACAGAGAATTGAGCAGAACAGTAAGAATTATTCACCCAAGGATTTATTTGACCTGGGGACGGCAGAGATCATGCTGACACAGCTGAGGGAGAACTTTGGACTCGACACTCTGATGACGGACAGACATGGGAACATACTGATGACAATCGGTGATTTCGACGGCTTTAAGCCGGACGTGGTCAACAAGCCCGGGAACAAGATTCGCGTGAAAGGCCGGACAGTGTGTCATATATATGCAAAATATGATCATGTTGTACAGGAGAAGTTCGATGCAGTGCACAGGATTCTTGATGCATATATAAAAACATTGGAAAATTACAGCGAGAAATCGTATCTGGCGAGCGAGCAGGCTGTCTATATCGAGGAGCTGGAACAGCAGCTGGAGCGGGAGACCGCCCAGGCGCAGTATTCCGGGCAGAACGATCCGCTCACCGGCGTGCTGAACAGAAATCATTTCATCAGCCAGATGAAGGAACTTGCGGAGCGCGAAGTCGTCCCCACAGCGGCGATTTGTGTCAACATCAACGACTGGCGGTTTGTGGATAACAACTTCGGTGAGGAGGAGAGCGACCGCCTGATCGTGACAGTGGCAGAGATCCTCAAAGCCAGGGCGGAAGAAAACGGACTGGAGCATGCTGTGATCGGCAGGGTAGAGGGCGATGTGTTCAATGTCCTCCTGCCGCTGACGGAGGAGGATGAGGCAAAGGCGTACTGCGATGCCATCCAGCAGGCGTGCGACAGCTTCGAGGATGAGAAGCTTGCCCCCAGCATTGCGGTGGGATGCGTGATGCGGACAAACGTGGAGGAAAGTTTTAAGAATATTCTCTCGGATGCGGAGTATGCTATGTTGGAGAATAAGTTTGCGATCAAGAATGCGCCGGGATACAGGGAAAGACTCGAAAAAGGTTTGAAAAATGCCTAAATCTAAAATAATTATTAAGTGCTATAAACTTTGAAAATGAGAGAAAATATAAGTAAATATGAGTAAATGGAAGAAAATGGGAGATAATAAAATCTAGATCCGTTTGCAGAACGCTCGTCAAAAAACTATTATATGATTTGTTAGCACTCAACAGGTAAGAGTGCTAATGAAAAAGCTAATTATTTTAATTAATCATAAGGAGGCATTTCACATGAAATTAGTACCATTAGGAGACAGAGTCGTATTGAAGCAGCTGGTAGCGGAGGAGACAACAAAGTCAGGTATCGTGCTGCCGGGACAGAACAAGGAGAAACCGCAGCAGGCAGAGGTGATCGCTGTAGGACCGGGCGGAGTCGTTGATGGGAAAGAGATCAAGATGGAAGTCAAGGTTGGGGATAACGTGATCTTCTCCAAGTATTCCGGAACAGAAGTAAAGATCGACGAGGAAGAGTACATCATCGTAAAGCAGAATGACATCTTGGCAGTTATCCAGTAAATAAAAACTAATAAAATCTAAAATGCTGCAAAATACGCAGCATAAGATTTTCTAAGTTATTGGGAGAACGCCAAGGGCAGCGTTCTCCGCTTCGGAACTGTGGAATCGAAAAAATGATATTATAATTAAAAATTGGAGGATGATTCAATCATGGCAAAGGAAATCAAATACGGAGCAGAC
>VSNO01000043.1 GCA_009774375.1 Lachnospiraceae bacterium | reverse complement strand
TTTCGCGATCGAAAGGCCCAGCCCCGGCCCGCCCGTCCTGCTGTTGCGCACAGAATCTGCACGGTAAAAACGGTCAAACGCATGCGCCACATCCTGCTCGGACATTCCGATCCCATTGTCCTGTATCCCGTAAAACGGTGAACCATCTCTCCATGCCCCCACGCGTATCAGGATCTCTTCCCCCTGCTTGGTGTACTTCGCCGCATTGTCGATCAGGATCCGCGCGGACTGTTTCAACATGTCACAGTCTCCATAAACCTGCACATTTCCCGATTCCTCGAAACGGTACACATGATTTTCATCGATCATCAGCGACTCCTCGTAGACCTCGCGCATGATACTGTTCAGCTCCTGCACCCGCATATCAAGCATCTGCCGGTTCGAATCCCCCCTCGCCAGGAACAAAAGCTGTTCCACAAGCTTCTGCATATGGTTCGCCTCATTTTTGATCGCCTCGATGGACTCTCCAAGGATCGCCGTGTCCTCCTTTCCCCACCGGTCCAGCATGTTGACATATCCCTGTATGACCGCGATCGGCGTGCGCAGCTCGTGGGAAGCATCCGACACAAACTGCGTCTGCTGTTTATAGGAGGCACGGATGCGTTCGAGCAGTCCGTTCAGCGCTGTCTCGATGCCCTGCAGATCCTTGTCGTGCATATGAATCCCGTTCTCCATGGCGTCCACTCTGAAGTTGGAGATCGCATCTTCCAGGTTGTGATACTTTGTCTCGTCAAAAGCCATCTCGCTGAGCTGCTGCGCCCTCGCCGCGATCTGGTTCAGGGGACGCAGCTGCCTGCGCACCTGCGCTGTCCCGGAAAACGCCAGTGTGAGAAGATCCAGCAGCTGAAATCCCAGCAGCACGATCCCCCCTCCGCGAAACAGGCTGAGCCATATACCAACAGGAACCTGGTACAGCGTCCGGCCATTCGTATCTGCCACAGTATAAACCACATTCCACAGATCTGTCTCAAATGAGAGCTCCCTTATATAAGAAAATGAAAAGTTCCCTGCCATCTGCAGATCCATGCCGGTCACAAAGACCGCGATGAGCAGAATGAAAACGACGATATCCATTCCCGCGTACGCAAAAAACAGGCGCGCCAGATTGTTCAGATTGATCTTTCTCGCGATGGAAGTCACCCGCACCGTGTCAAACGGTCTGTTTTTTACCTCGATCGATCTTTTCTGCCTGTCCTCTCTCTTATCTGATCTCTGCCCCTTTGTCAGTTTTTTCTGATTTTTAGTTCTCATCTTTGATACAATACCCCACTCCGCGAACTGTCTGAATGATCTTTACCTGGTACACGTCATCAAGCTTGCTCCGAAGATACCGGACATACACATCGATGATATTCGTCTCGCCCATATAGTCATAGCCGCAGACCTTCTCCAGAAGCGTATCCCTCGATATCACGATATTTTTGTTCTCGAGCAGCACTCTGAGAAGCTCAAACTCCCTGTGCGTCAGCTCCACCTGTTTCCCGTCATAAGAGACCTCATAGCGCTGCACGTCCATGTGAAGCCTGCCGACACCAAGCTGGTTTTTGTCCCGTCCTGCTGTGCCTGCCGCGCTGCTGCGTTTCTTGAGCACCAGCCTGATGCGCGCAAGCAGCTCCTCGATCGCAAACGGCTTGGTCATGTAGTCGTCGGCTCCGCCGTCAAGTCCCGCCACCTTATCCATCACCTCGTCCCGCGCAGTCAGCATGATGACAGGAATGTCCGAATTTTTTCTGAGGCGCCGGAGCACTTCAAAACCATTCAGCTCCGGAAGCATCACATCAAGCACCACAAGATCCGCCTTTCCGCTCTGCGCCTTCTCCAGTCCCTCCCTGCCGTTTGCCGCCTTCATGACCTCGTACCCCTCATGCATAAGCTCCAGCTCCAGAAAACGCCCTATCTTTTCCTCATCCTCCACGATCAAAACTGTCACCGCCATCACTGCCTCCTTCTCTGTGATATTCAAACTGCAGGCCACGCAAGGAAGCAGGGGACTTCCCTCCCCTGCTCACTGCTCCTTATTCATTCTCATCCTTAGCCGCGCTGTTAAACTCATTCTTGATATTCTCCGCCGCATCTGCCGCACTGTCCATCGCCTTGTTGAGATCGATGTCGACGCTCCTGATGTCCGGGCCGGCAAACTGGTATCTCATATTAAAGAACAGTCCGACCACCAGCAGCGGAACCGCCACCCAGAATGCAAAGAGCAGAAATACTACCAGCAAAGTGATCGGTATCCGAAAGATCTCATTGCCGTCGCGCTCCACGCAGAAGCTGTTGTTGTTTCCCTTCTCAAGCCACCTCTGGCACCAGCGCCCAAACCGCCTGAGATTGTCCGAAAAACTGGACTTGCACTCCTTATCATCGATGTCGATCTTCACTTTCTCTGCCTGCGTCGTGTAGCTGGAGTGCTCAGGGCCATGTACCTTGCCGCTCTGCTCCAGGTAGATCATGGCATCGAGGATATCCCAGTTGCTGTTCTCCAGCGCCTGCTTTGCCTCCTCATAAGATACGTTTGCGTGTTCCCTTAATTTTTCTACCTTTTCAAAATTATCCATTTCTTTTCTCTCCTTTTTGATCGTTTCAGAAATTGTATTGACTGTTCTTCCTGTATGAAACATCTCTGTATCTCTCAGCTGATGATCCTATCATAAGCGATCAAAATTAATCAAAAATGTTGATAAGATTAAAAACAGATTAATCATTTGACATTTTTTTCTCCCAATGCTAAGATGGCTCTAAATCATATTGCAATGTTTTTCGAGAGGAATATCACGCTAAAGGAGCTCCTTATGAAACTATACCTCGCCCCGATGGAGGGGATCACGACTTACATCTACCGGAACGCCTACAGCCGTTTTTTCGGCGGCATTGACAAGTACTTTACGCCGTTTATCGCCAGCAGAAAGCTGAACCGGCGCGAACTGAACGAAATCCTGCCGGAACACAATGAAGCCATCGAAGTCGTACCGCAGATCCTCACCAACCGCGCAGATGAATTTCTGCAGATCACCAGCAGGATCGCCGGGTACGGCTATCAGACAGTCAATCTCAATCTCGGCTGTCCCTCCGGCACAGTCACTGCCAGAAAACGCGGCGCCGGTTTTCTGAGCGTACCCGACGAGCTGGACAGCTTCCTGTATGAGATCTATGAAAAGTCACCGATCCGGATCTCCATCAAGACAAGGATCGGTGTGGAGTCAGTCGACGAGTGGGAACGACTGCTTGCGGTCTACAAAAAGTATCCGGTCGACGAGCTGGTCATACACCCGCGCCTGCAGCGGGAACTGTACAAGTTCACGCCCCACAGGGAAGCATTTTTGGCTGCCGCAAAAGCCCTTCCTGATATCCCGCTCTGCTACAACGGGGATATCACTTCCGAAAAAAGCTATGCGGAGCTTCTAAATGCCGTCCCCGCGGCGGACTGCATAATGATCGGACGCGGCATTCTGCGGAATCCGGCGCTGGCTGCACAACTGAAAAAAACTGACGCTGCCAGACTGTTCACCAGGGAAAATCTCAGAGCCTTTCACGATGAGATCTTTGCCGGCTACGCTGCCCAGATGGCAGGGGAAACACCGACGCTCTTCAAGATGAAAGACTTGTGGACTTACCTGAGTGAAAGCTTTGCAGCGTCAGACAGATATCTCAAAAAGATCCGCAAGGCATCAGACTATGCCGAGTACAGGATCGCCGTCAGCAACCTGTTCCGGGAATGCGAACTCGCCTGACGATACCTGCACCGTTATATGCCACATGGTGATCTGCACGCAATCTCCCTGTCCCTGCTATTGCACCTGATCTTCCTGCTCCGCGGACGACACGCAGTTGTACATCAGCATCGCGATCGTCATCGGACCTACGCCGCCCGGAACCGGTGTGATGGCACTCGCGTGCGGTGCGGCTTTCTCAAAATCAACGTCCCCGCAGAGTTTGTTATTCTCGTCCCTGTGGATCCCGACATCGATGACAACAGCGCCCTCTTTGATAAATGAGTCATCGACAAACTTCGGCTTTCCGACTGCCACCACCAGGATATCCGCCTGCCTTGTGATCTCCTTTAAGTTCTGCGTGCGCGAATGGCAGACTGTGACCGTGCCGTTTTCCCGCAGCAATAACATCGCCATCGGTTTGCCCACGATATTGCTGCGCCCAATCACGACACAGTGCTTCCCGGCGATCTCCACGCCGGAGCGCTTCAGCAACTGGATAATGCCAAGCGGCGTGCAGGACACATACCCTTTACTGCCCACGCAGAGCGCCCCGACATTTTTCTCGTGAAATCCATCGACATCTTTCTCAGGCGCGATCGTCTGGATCACCTTCTCCTCGTTGATCTGTTTCGGAAGCGGAAGCTGGACAAGGATCCCGTTCACCCCATCGTCCGCATTGAGCTTCTGTACCAGATCCAGAAGCTCCTGTTCCGTCGTCTCCTCCGGAAGCTCATACGCCAGCGACTCGATCCCGATATAGGCGCACGCCTTCTTCTTGTTGCCGACATACACACTTGACGCCGGATCACTGCCCACCTGGATCACGGCAAGGCAGATCTGTTTTCCCTGCCCCTTTAACGCAGTGACCTTTTCCCTTAGCTCATCTTTGATCTCCTGTGAGATCTTCTTTCCGTCTATGATCTGATACATCGTTCATTCTCCCTCTCTACTCAATGCGCTTAAAATCAGATGCCGGGTGCTTGCACCACGGACACACAAAGTCATCCGGCAGAACATCTCCCTCATAAATGTACCCGCACACGGTACAGATATATCCCTTTTTCTTCTCCGCGCCCGCAGGTGCTGTCTTGATATTCTTCTGATAATAGCTGTAGGTCACAGAATCGTCCTCTGACAACACTGCACCGTCCGTCACATCTGCGAGAAACAGCGTGTGCGTGCCAAGATCCGTCGCCGAAACCACCTTTGCCGAGAGATATGCGTTCGTCTCCTCCGCAATGTAGATCACGCCGTTCTCTGCCCGCTGAAACGTGACCGCCTCCGTCTTGTCCACATTGGCACCGCTCTGGAATCCCCAGTGCTTATACGTCTCAAACTTTGACTTTTCAGTCAGCATCGACACGTTGAAGACACCTGTCCGCTCGATCATGCCGTGTGTATAATTGTTCTTGTTCACTGCCACCACGATGCGGTTTGGCTCTGTCGTGACCTGTGAGACCGTGTTGACGATACACCCGTTGTCCTTATCGCCCTCTCTGGCTGTCAGTATGAACAGCCCGTATGTCAGGTTGTACATTGCTCTCTTGTCCATATGAATCTCCTCCTATCCTAATATAAAATGCGATGCATTTTGCCAGCCGCTGACTTTCTGCCTGCTGCAGCGCAGATATCGCAATCATACACATTCACTATAACACAAAACAACCACGGTTGTAAATCAAGTACAGCAAAAAAGGGGCTGTCTGTCACCCCCTCTTTGAGATCACCTTGTCGATCAGGCCAAACGCCATCGCTTCCTGTGCCGACATGTAGTTGTCCCGCTCGGTCGCGAGGGTGATCTCCTCCATGGATCTTCCTGTGTTTTCTGCCAGAATGCGGTCCAACCGCTGCCTGCTTTTCTGCATGTGGTCAGACATGATCCTGATATCCGTCGCCTGTCCCTGGAACCCGTTTCCGTGGATCGCAGGCTGGTGTATCATGATCTCTGCGTTGGCGAGGGCGATGCGCTTGCCTTTCGTCCCACCCGCGAGCAGAAAAGCGCCAAAGCTTGCCGCGAGCCCGACACAGATCGTCGACACATCGCACCGGATATACTGCATCGTGTCATAGATGGCAAATCCCGCAGTGACCGATCCGCCCGGACTGTTGATGTAGAGCTGGATATCTTTCTCCGGATCTTCCCCCTCCAGGTGGAGCATCTGCGCCACGACCAGACTCGCCGAAGCGTCGCTGACCTCCTCTCCCAGAAAGATGATCCGGTCTGACAGCAGCCGGGAGAAAATGTCATAGCTGCGCTCCCCCCTGCTGGTCTGTTCGATCACATATGGAATCATGCTCATGCCGCCATCCTGCCTCCCATCCTGCTGATCATGCACACAGTAGATGAAACGCCTAACAGGACACCAGACAATCTCGGCTGCTTCGGCTCGAAAATGCCCTTTTTCCGATAGATCTGCGGCGTACAATGGTACAGTCTGCCAAACGCGAGCGTAAAGGCCTGCTGTGAATTGTAGTGCGCCTCGTAGGCGATCTCGATGATCGGCTCCTCCGTACAGGCCAGCTTCTCCGCCGCCAGCGTCAGGCGCCTTCCCTGAATGTACTTGTAGACCGTACAGCCTGTCTGCTGCGCAAACGTGCGGGCGATATAGAACTTGGAATAATTCAGTGCCTCCGCGATCGTGTCCAGCGACAGATCCTCTTCCAGATGATCCTCTATATAGGAAACAATTTTTTCAAAAATCTTGTCCTCACCCATATATGCTACCTCTTTTCTCCATTTTCTGCACTCATGAAATGCATTTTTTTAAGTATACCATGGATCCGCGAACCTGTCTGAATAGAAATTGCCCTTTTCAAACACGCTCTGGCACTCCTGTCCTATTTAAAATCAATCCTTTTAAGGGTTTTACATTCGGGAAATCTATGATAAAATAAGTCTATATAACAGAAACGGAGGCACTGCCATGGACACAAAAGCACTGGAATTTTATACGGAAAACGACTATTACAACCTGCCGGAAAATATACGGGCAGAACTAATCGACGGACAGTTTTATGATATGGCTGCACCGAACCGTCTCCATCAGAAAATATCGAGTGAACTGTATATGATAATCAATAACTATATCAAATCAAACAGAGGTCGTTGCGAAGCATATTACGCCCCATTTGCTGTCAAACTTTTTGACGACAGCAAGACGATCGTGGAACCGGATATCAGTGTCATCTGTGACAGAGACAAGCTGACAGACAGGGGCTGCACGGGTGCGCCTGACTGGATCGTTGAGATCATTTCCCCAGGCAATCCCGGACACGACTACGTCAAAAAACTAAATCTGTATCTTGATGCAGGCGTACGTGAGTACTGGATCGTCGATCCGCAGCAGCGAACAGTTCTTGTGTACTTCTTTGAAGAAAACGTTAAGGTCAGACAGTATACCTTTGAAGATACCATTCCGGTCAATATATACAAGGACCTGTCCATCGATTTTTCTTCATTTGACTTCTAAGGAACTGGAGAATTCATTTCCGGAATCTGCGGGGAGATCTCAGATAGATCCGGCAGACGAATCCCCCCTGCTCATCATTCAGAAACTGCAGCCGCCAGCGATGAAACAGCGCGATCTGGCGCACAAGACGGATACCGAGTCCATGCTCCGGCAGTTTTTCCAGCTTCATGGAACTCCTGAAATATCGAAGCTGCTCCCTGCTGACACCGCAGCCGTTATCTGATATTTCCAGTATGACCCTTTTGAAGATCCACAGACTCCTGTTCGTCAGGCTTACTGTGATCTCACAGCCCTGCGGATTGTGATTTATCGCATTGTTGATCAGATTCTCGATCAGCCGCATGACCAGCTCCCTGTCTCCTTCAACATAAAACTGCTCCAATGCTTCCGAAATAAGGACACTGATGTCATATTTCTCATCAATGCCCCTGTTGATCATTCCACAGACAGACTCCCTGAGCAGTGCAGGCAGCAGCACCTTCTCCCGGCGCCAGACGCCCATTCCGTACGTGAGCTTGTTGGAAGTGTTCAGGTTCGTGACCAGCGTCCTGATGCGCAGTGCCTGCTGCTCGATCATCTGTGCCTTCTTCTCAACATGCGCTGCCATCGTTTCCCCCTCCAGGCCTTCAAAACCATATCGGGCAGAATGCAGCAGTTCATCTGCATAGCCGAGCACCAGTGACAGCGGCGTGCGGATATCGTGCGATACCCCCGCGATCCACGATGTCCTCTGCTTCTCGCGCCGATGTGCATCGTGCCTTATGATCAGAAACGGCCCGATCAGCAGCACGACGATATTCACGATCAGCAGGATCGGGATCAGCGCAAAGAACGTCTCCACCGTACTGATCTGAAAAGACAGATGATATTTCCAGACAGTCTGTCTGGGCATTCCCGCCACCAGAACCGCCTCTTCCATTATGTGCGAGTAGACCGGATAATCATTCAGATAATATCTCGAAAACTGTACGATATCCCTCACCGTAAAATGTCTGGGGACGTCGTCCGGCAGCTGATAACTCCACACCACATCTCCCGCGTCGTCCAGAATGAAGGCAAATCCATGAAAATCATCGATCCTGTCAGTGCCCTGCCGTGACATGCTGTAACAGATCTCTCCATTTTCATTGACAGTCCTGCCGATCTCACCGGAAAGGTTCGCCGCGGAAAATCTTGCCAGCCCCGCATCGGATCTCACACCAAAATAAGTCATGGCAAGAAGATCCACGACCAGCATCACAGCGATCATGATGTTTGTCCAGACAACGATCTTGATAAAATTTTCCACTTTTTTCATATGATCTTGTATCCCAACCCCCTGACAGTCAGCAGATGCTCCGGCCTGGACGGATTGTCCTCCAGTTTTTCCCGCAGATGCCTGATATGCACCATAAGCGAATTTTCGTACCCGTAACTTCCGTCAGGCCATAATGTATCGCACAGGATATTGATCGAGAGGATCCGCCCCCTGTTTTCACACAGCTTCTTTAACAGAACATACTCCTTTGCCGTGAGCGCGTCGTCCTCACCGTTCACGCGGATCGTCCCCGCTCCCCAGTCGACCAGTGCTTTCCCGATCCTGTCCGTCCCCGCCGCATCGTCGACATGGTACGTTCTCTTGAGTACCGCCCGCACCCGCAGCATCAGTTCCTCCGGCAAAAAAGGCTTCGTGACATAATCGTCCGCACCGAGCCCAAGCCCCCGCAGCCTCGCCTGATCCTCATCCCTCGCCGACAGAAAGATCACCGGCAGCCTGCTCCCCCTGATCCGCCTGATCTGCTCAAACAGCGCAAAGCCGTCCCCGTCAGGCAGCATCACATCCAGAACCGCAAGCTGATACTCCTTTTCCATCGTCAGCCTCACCGCACTGCTGCAGTCCGCAGCCATGTCTATGTGCTGATACCCTTCCTTTTTCAACAGATTCCCAACCATATCCAGAAGCGCGGCCTCATCATCCACCAGTAAGATCCTGCACTCGTATAACTTCATCTTCATCCTCCTGCCTTTTCGTTTCACTATTGCATCCTTCTCATTCCAAAATCAAAATATCTGCCACAGATATTATAACTGATATTGGATCGGAAGTGCAGATTTTGTTGTGAATTTAAAGTCTTTTTAAGGAAAAAGGCTATAAATCTTAAAGACGGGTTTCTTGAATTAAATTACGGTATATGATATGATCATTATCATAGGAGAGCTCGATAATCCAATAAAGTTACTAAAATAGAAATGTTGCACCAAACCACATACAATATCTTTGATTTGAAAGGAAGTGTAGTTATTATGAGTTATCAGGAAATAGCCAAAAATATGATTGACCGCCTGCCAGATGATAAAATGATTTTCGTTATCAATATGCTTGAAGGTCTTGGAGAAATGTCCGGACTTGACATATACCCGGATTTCAATCCAAATGCAACGACCATAGCAGCAATGGCAGAAACGGACGAAATGATAAGAACAGGCAGCGGCCAGCATTTTGAGGGATCAACAGAAGATTTGTTCTTCCAAATTCTGGAGGAATAGCCCATGTTGAAATTAAACCTTACCACACAGTTCAAGCGCGATTTAAAGCTATGCAGGAAGCGAGGCTATAACATCACCCTGTTAAACGCCATAGTGAATACATTAAGAATACCAGCAGCGCTTCCCCCGAAAAATAAAGACCACTCTTTAAAGGGGAATTATACCAGACGACGGGAATGTCACATATCCCCAGACTGGCTGCTTATATACCGAATAGACGGAAACGAAATATATCTTGACCGCACCGGCACACATTCGGATCTGTTCGGGGAATAAAAAGTCCAGCTCAATCTATTGAGACTTCCCCAGTCACCAGAAAATTTAAAGTAAATATAAGGTAATCCTCATACTCCCTTAAACAAATCCTCCTATCCTTGTCACATAGACAAAACAATAAGGAGGATCTCTATGAACACAAACATCATCGAAACCAACGGCCTGACCAAAGGCACCGGCAGCCAGATGCGCGTAAACCACATTGACCTGCGCGTCCCGGAGGGCTGTGTCTACGGATTTCTTGGTCCAAACGGCGCAGGCAAGACCACAACGCTGAAACTGCTGCTCGGACTGCTCAAGCCCACTGCAGGCACGATCACTTTCTTCGGGCAGAAAATGACAGAAAAAAACAGGCTCTCCATACTAAAGCACACAGGAAGCCTGATCGAGAGCCCAAGCTATTACGGACACCTCACCGGACTGGAAAATCTCCAGATCATCGCAAAGCTGAAAAAAGTACCCGCCAGCGAGATCACGCAGGTTCTTCAGACCGTGCGCCTCTATGAACAGCGGGACAAAAAAGTCCGCCAGTACTCCCTTGGCATGAAGCAGCGCCTCGGCATCGCAATGGCGCTGCTCGGGAATCCGCGCGTGCTGATACTCGACGAGCCGACAAACGGTCTCGATCCGGCAGGGATCCAGGAGATCCGCGAGTTTATCCGGGAACTGCCGGTCATTCGCCAGATGACAGTCATCGTGTCGAGCCATCTACTGAGCGAGATGGAACAGATGGCGGACATGGTCGGGATCATCAACCACGGCAGACTCATTTTTCAGGATACACTGGCAGCGCTTGAATCCAGAGGCGAAAATCTGGAAGACGCGTTTCTCAAAATGACGGAAGGCGGTGAACATCTATGATCCACAATCTGTCCCTGGAATTAAAAAAGACCAGAAGACGCGGCATCTGGCTGATCCCCGCGGCACTTTTGCTGATCATCACAGCGTGGGCGGGGCGCAACATGAACGATGAGCGCTTTCTCGAATATGGCTGGCTGATGGCACTGTTTAACGTACCGCTTCTGAATGCGATCCTGATTCCCACAGCCATCGCCGTCTTTGCAAGCCGGATCATCGACCTGGAACACAGGGGAAATACCTGGAAAATGCTGGAGACGCTGCAGAGCCAATTTGATATCTATATCACAAAAGTACTGTACGGATTCTTTGCAGTCCTCATCTTTTCCATCCTGGAACTGACTGCTTTTCTGGTAATGGGATATACGATCGGTTTCGCAGGAAACCCGGATCTGTGGGCATACGGACTGTTTTTCGTGCAGACCTTTGTGATCTCCTTCAATCTTTACCTGCTGCAGATGGTCATCTCCCTGATCTTTTCCAACCAGGCAGCCGCCCTGTGCACCGGGCTGTGCGGCAGCATGGCAGGACTTTTCCTGATGTATGTGCCGCAGTGGCCTGTACTCAGATGCCTTGTCCCATGGGGGCACTTTGGCGCAACAATGTTTGTCGCCATGGACGCTGAAAGGAACCACATCAATGGCTTTTATTACACACGCCCGGACAGCGGAGTGCTCTTTTTTATCACAGGGTGGTTTTTCCTGCTGCTGATCGGCGGCTGGTTTGTCTTTCAGAAGATGGATACGGACGGATATCATTTTCAGCACAAGGACCGCGTGCGGCCTGACAGCGCTTCCCAATCCCACAAGCCTGTCAGAATCCCGCGCCTGCCCGTCGAACTGATAAAGATCCGGCGCACGCCGATCTGGATCGCCTTTCTCACACTGCCGCTGATCTCTGCGCTGATCGGAACAGCAAACTATCTGAATAACCTTGCGCTCCTGAAAAGCACCTGGTTTTCATTGTGGACGCAGCACTCCTTGTTCTTCTGCCTCTTTTTCATGCCGCCGCTCGTCGGCGTCTACGCAAGTTATCTGTGGCGGCTGGAACACAGTGGCTCGAACTGGAATATGGTACTGGTCAATACCCCGGTCTGGCGGCTTGTATTTGACAAGATCGCCGTGTGCTCCGTCGTCACATTTTTCACATTGGGCTGGCTCTGTATCCTCTATGTGATATGCGGCCTGTATGTCGGTTTCTCCGAACCCGTTCCGCCCGACCTGATCGAATGGTTCGCCTGCGGCGTCCTTGGCGGTGCGGCTGTATGCGCGGTGCAATGCTTTCTGTCGCTCGTGATCCGAAGCTTCGCCATCCCTGTCGGCATGGCACTCCTCGGCGGATTCGCCGGACTTGCCGCCACCGCGGCCGGGCACTATTATATCCTTCCCTACTCGCTCATGAGCAGGGGAATGCGCGCCAACAATCCGAACCTCACTGTGGACCTGCCCGCATACATCTGTTGCGCTGTGATTTTTATCATACTTTTTTACAGCCTGAGTATCTGGTATATTCGGAGCCATGATATCAAAACGCAGTAGACTGATAGCCCAAAAATAAAAGTTGTGAGCCGCATGGCTCACAACTTTATTTTCCTGCAATGCCCAATTTCTCCCGCAGCAACATCATCTCCTCCATCGACACGCCGATCGTTTCCAGATATGCTTCCACACTGCCATACGCCTCACGGAATAATTCCAGGAAGCGTGTCATATACGCCTCACACGGTATCACGATATTCATATCGATATCCGGAAAGTTCTGATGCAGCAGCGCAAACCGCTCTTGATTGCATATCTTCGTCAGCATGTAATTCTCAATGATGTCCGCATCGCACACACCTGCTAACAACAGCAGGACTGCCGATACCACACCCGTCCGGTCTTTTCCGGCGGAACAATGAAAAAGCACCCCTTCCGGCGCGCGGGCGATCCGCCGGTAAACCCAGACCATGTTAGCCGAAGAGGCGATCTTGCGTCCATCTTCGCAAACGGGCTTGACGCGTCTGCCACATCCCTTTTGCCGCGCATGTCTATGATCGTGCTGATGCGTTTTTCTGATAAATACGCGATATCCCTCTCACTCGGAGCCTTTTGCATGTCACTCCGGATCAGCATTCCCCGACCCGTACATGCGCCGCTTTTTGTCCGATATCCGCCCAATTCTCTCGTGTTCAAGGTCGTCTCCAACAGACTCCCCGGCTTTCCGGCGCCAGACCATTCATGCCGATCAGCGTTATACGCTCCATATGCGCCTTCCGTTTCCATATTATTCTTATATATCATCATAACCGTATCCTCAACCCGTCATATGCAAAAAAGATTGAATCCAGTTCCTCCTCCAATGCCCTGTAATCATCATACGACTTTCCCCAGTCCTCCTCCAGATGCGTGATGATGACTTTACCGATGCCATACTGCCTTCTGATCCCGCCGATCTCATCCAGCGTGAACAGTTCTTTTCTCAGCGGATTCCCTTCCCCCAGCACAAATCCATCTTTCAGGACGTCGCCGACGATCGTATTGCCTATGATCAGCACATCTGCGCCCCGAAATCTGTCTGATGCCGGAAAGGGCTTTACGTCGCAGGGCGCGTAGATCACCTTTCTGCCATCGGAGGAGATCACAAACACTGCCACGTGCTCCTGCGCATCCACCGGAACCAGTTCAACCAGAATATCGTTCACCTCAAAAGCACGGATCCCCCTTGTGCGCACAAGACCTCTCAACTCATAGTACCCTATGACCGAACCATACTTTGTACTCAGTTTTCTGATATCTTCCAGAATCACAGGCAGCGAGGCAACCTCGACCGGATCCTGCAGCGCCTTTCCCTCTGAAACGGCAAGCCAGTCCATCCTCAACTGTTCGATCACGCGCATTCCCATCGTGTGGTCGGGATCACAATGACTGTACAGGATATGCCCGACTTTCTGTATACGGGCATTGTTCAGCGCAGTATTGATGTCCTCCGGCGTGTCGATCAGTATATCCGCGCCCTCAATAAACAGGCTGCATCCTGTCCTCGCATACGGAAATCCTTTCTCACGCGCCTGCGCGCATATACGGCAGCTGCAGCATGCCCTCGGCGTGCTGACACAACCGCCAGAACCAAGTATGACCAACTCCATATTTCATATGCACCTCCTTCCTGATCTATAGAATAAGTGTAACAACAATACTCTTCCCGCTCCCCACGGACAACAGGACACCTTCTATCCTCTTTAGAGAGACCTAAAATCCAATATGGGAGAACAAGTCCCCCGCCTGACAGTGTTCCTCGCACAAAATTTATCAAATTATAAAGTTGACTACTCCATATACCAAATGACAAATTGTAAAAATTGAAACAGGAATGAAAGCTATACCATTTTTTCTATCAATCGTAAAGAACAAAAACGCTAAACAGGGTGGAATAGTCAATCCCAATATTACAATCACATTTGTCATACCATTATAGTAAGCTATCCAACTTGCCACATACAGTAAATAGCAAACTGCTACCATAATAAATCGAGTAGGGAAGAGCCATCTTCCCTACTCCCGCGCGACCCGTGCGCCGCACTGGCGGCATATTTCCTCTGCACGGGTCTGCGCATAAAAAGGAGATATACGCAACTTTTTGCTCTCTCTGTTTCTAAAAATACATATGGCAACAAACATCAATATTTGACATACCGAAGCTACTGTATCAACCATTTCTGTAATTGATTTTGCTCTTAATATATCGTTTGGCGCAGGAATAGCAAACCAAATAAAATTCGGTATCATAACAATCAAGAATAACAGCAATCCCCATATTTCAAAACATAACTTGTATCTTTTTAACATCTTATCCCCCCTAAAACTGGATTTTAGTTCTTTTGACTGTTTATAAAGTCATTCACATTATCGGTTCGTATTTCAATATATGCTTTATCATCTAAAAACTCATGATCGTACGGTTTTAAAACCAACCGTATATACATGGGAGCGGCTTGTTTATCTCCGCCACCAATTACAAGGCAATAGTTTTCATCTATTTCGTAGAAGTAGATATATAGTCCCGAGCCGATGTCTGTATGGCGATATTGTTCGAAATCACTCCATGACAGAGAATCCCCTTTTTTTGCCAACTCTTTAACCTTTTCAATGGTCAGTTTCTCCCATTGAGGTTCTGTCACAGGCGGATTAGACGGATTGGAAACCGAATACCAGTTTCCATCCATCAAAAGGTAGCACCTGTCCGACCCGTTGATGACGTAAGAAAAGCCCGGATGGTCTACATCTGTCATATCAAAGCCATATACTTCGCCGCCATCCTCGTCACCGGGAGAGTTTCCCTCTTCAAACTGAACCATACTATAATTCAATCCTAAAATCCAGTTTTTCAAAGTTTCCAACTCATTACTATCTACTGTCCATTGCGACTCAGTGCCGCTGATTATGTGCGTAATCTCAACCTCTGTCACAGAATCAGCAATAGAAGCAGAAATCAGGTTGTCAGAATCAGCGTTTGAGCCAGACGTTCCGCAGGCGGCAAACGCCAGAAGAAAACTCATCGTTAAAATTAGAAGCTGTTGTTTTTTCATGATATATGACCTCCCCAAAATAGATACTTATATAAATATAAAGGAAGTTCTGTCAATATACCCGCTTTCAAGATTCGCTTGCTGTAATGCCGTAAAACCTTGTTCACGGCTTCCGGGCAGAAATCCAGTATAATTATATACGTCCAGTCGAATAACTTCAAGCTGCTTTTTGAACAGAAAACGAATTCTTTGGACGAATTGATAGAACGAAGCCCTTTCTGAGATGATCATGCATTTTTATAAAAAAGTCTGAGGTATCCAGCGTGCCATAAATCCGCTATAATATTCAAAATAATACTATTCAAACCGAGCAGGAAACGAGCACGAAAGAACCATCTTCTCCTGCTCGCGCGCCGGGCGTCCGTCTGCGAACCGATTTATCGGTTTGATGACATTTTTTCTCTGGACACCCGTGTGCATAAAAAGAAAGGAAAAACTCTCATATGACCACTCCCGTTTACTTTGCATAGCGCAGCTATTGCAAAATAAAACATTTCATTGTAATAGCCTGCGCGTCCACCCGTTTATAACAGGAGATGCATATGAGCTATTTAGAATACAAACTTGTCCCAACACGATCTTTCACAGTGATCCGGAACTGCGCCGGCTGCGGCAAAAAGGCGCCCTGCCAAAACACAGGAAAATTCCGCGTCAACGCAAACGGCAGCAGGATCGACGTATGGCTGATCTGCCAATGCAGCAAATGCAGGCATACCCTCAATCTTGCGATCTATGAGCGCCGGAAGAACACAGACATACCTGCAGAGGAATACCAGCGCTTCCTGGACAACGATGCACAGCTCGCCGAGGAATACGGCAGATCTGCCGCGCTGTTCCAGAAAAACAAAGCTCAGATCGACCACAAAGACATAACCTATGAGCTGATCCCGCTGCAGGACACAACAGATAAAACCGTCTGTGAAAACAGGAGACAGATCACGATCCGGAATCCTTACGGCATCAAGATCCGTCCCGAGAAACTGGCCGCGAAAATCCTGGGATTATCCGCAAACCAGGTCAGAAAACAGATCCTAAAAGGAACCATCACAATAGCGTCCTCTGCACAGACAATTGATATATCTGTTCTGAGTGACCCAAAATAATATTGAAAAGGAGAACCGACAATGAAAATAGAAACTGATCGATTGATCATCAGAAGCCTCAGGCCGGACGACGAACCGGATTTTATAACAATGGCATCTGACGGAAGCCTGACCGAGATCTTCGGAGACTGCAGTGACTGCAGCCACTGGATCGGACAATGGATCGCGGAATCCATACAGTTGGAAAAAGAGAACAACCCTGCCAGGGCATACCTGGCGTACTGTGTCGAACGCAAGAAGGATCACACCGTCATCGGTTCCGTCGGCTGTACCTATTATGAGGACATGAAACGAACCGGGATCACCTACTTTCTGGGTGCCGACCACAGAGGACACGGATATATGACAGAAGCCGTAAAGGGATATGTACAGTATTTTTTTCAGAACTACAGTGCAGACACACTCTTTGCCGCAGCACGGGTCGCAAACAAGGCATCGTGCAGGACGCTGGAGCACGCAGGATTTCACCTGCTCGAAACCAGAATGTACCAGGATCTGTATGATGAGACGGCAGAGCTGAACAATTTTTATGAGCTTCGAAACACCCGCTCGATCCACACGATCACCGCATAGATCCCGATCCCGGCCACGACCGCCATCTGCAGATCCTTGAATATACAGTTCAGCCCGATGATCAGCATGACAACCGGCCTCACAAATGTCTTAAATATTTTGTGCTCATTCACGGCTCCCGCCCCCCCATTCCGAATACCGCTGCAGAAACTTTTTATCTGCCAGCCCCAGTGTTTCGTAATACGCCTGGTACGACTCGCTCAGCCTGCACATTGCCGGTATGAAAATGTCATTGTAACCGCTGGCACTGTTAAACTGCCTGAGCGTCTCCTCCAGGCGATATGCTTTTGACGTTTTATATTCTTCGGTCTGTTTATATGCCATGCAGGCTTCGATCGCCTCACGGTTCTCGTCCATATACTGCTCGATATTGCAGATCGCACTGCGCATACCGGCAGCCACTCTTTCCAGCATGGAATCCTCATACTCCAGCGTTATCTCCTCGTAATACGCCCGCAGATCACCGGGAACCTCAAATTGAATCCCGTCAAGAAATGCTATGATCGTGTCAAAAGCCTCCTGCTGCTGCGCTGTCCGGACAGGTTCGCCCAGAAACGGCGCAAAATGCTGACAGATATAATTTCCATAATAACCCGGAAAAGCAACTCGCATGCGCTCCAGGACAGACTGTTTCTTCTGGAGCTGCACGAGCTTCTCCTGTACCGTATCCCAGTCCTGCGTCCGGGCAAGCTCCTGCACCAGTTTCTGCTTCTCCTGCATGACCGATATCTCCAAAACCTTCTGATGGGAAATGTCGTTCAACGACACATTCTGATGCGCTAACACGTTCCGGATCTCAGCGGCCGACAACCCCAGCCCCCTCAGCACGGAGATCTTTTTCAGCCGGGCGATATCCGCTTCCGAGAAATCACGGTATCCGTTTTCCTGCACCGAAGGCGCGACCAGTCCCTGTTCTATATAGTATTCCACCGCCTTTTTCGTCAGTCCGCACTCCTTACACACTGCATTTACAAGCATATTGTTCACCTTCCCTGCTCTATTTCCCTTAGGATAAACCACTCCCCAGGGGGACAGTCAATATCAATTTAAAATATTTTTTCTTTTTTCACAGATCTGTGTTATAATCTTATATAAATAACAACCCTGCACACTGAAAGGATTGATCATGGTCTCGAGTGTTGTTAAGGAGGAGAAACGCTATGAAGATCGCCATATTATTTCCCGGAATCGGATATCACT
The DNA here is from genome assembly GCA_009774375.1 of Lachnospiraceae bacterium. Lineage (GTDB taxonomy): Bacteria > Bacillota > Clostridia > Lachnospirales > Lachnospiraceae > COE1. Next base: position 9,215 of record VSNO01000043.1, on the reverse strand, counting down.
GCGACAGACCGCTGCTCTACTACAGCGGAAAACTGGCCGCTCACTATCAATACGAAATACGCAGAATAACTTACACCAATCTCAGCCGGTCGATCCCGGAGGCATTTGCAGACGCCTGTGCCCAGACAGAACACTGTCTGAAAGACATCGACTGGAGCCAGTACGAAGATATCCTGTTCCTATCCAAAAGTATCGGCACGGCCGCCGCTGCCGCCTACGCGCAAAAGCATGGCATAACCTGTCGAAATGTCTACTACACACCGCTGCCCCAGACGTTTGACTTTGCACCGCAGTCCGGCATCGTATTTCACGGCACGCGCGACCCGTGGACCGAGACTGCCCTGGTCGAGAAAAATTGCAGGGAACGCCGCCTGCCGCTGTATATTGTCGAGAATGCCAACCACTCGCTTGAACTTCTGACAGATGATACTTCCGCACCTGTCAAAAGCAGTATCGTGCCAAACCTCCGCATACTGGAGACTGCCATGGCACTCACAGAGCAATATATCGCAGATGGGATCTGCTATCGGACACTAAGTTCAGAAGAGATCTGTCCAGAACTGTTCCGCGGTTTTGTCCGTCGTCAGGTGGTCACCAAATGCTGGCGGAAAGAGAACGAAAAATGGGTTATCCGGGACGATCCGTTCATCGACGACTGGACGGAAGAGGATTATCATATTCTGGTAAAATGCCTGCAAAATACAGTTCAGACAGGCGGATTCGTCTATGGCGCTTTTAAAGGACACCTGCTCAAAGGCTTCGTCTCCGTGGAACCCACTCTGTTCGAAGAGACCCAGGGATATCTCGACCTTTCCAGTATCCATGTATCCGAGGATCTGCGCGGAAAAGGAATCGGTCAGGTATTATTCCACGCTGCCAGGGACTGGGCGAAGAAAAAAGGCGGACGGAAATTGTATATCTCCGCCCACTCCGCCGTCGAGACACAGGCATTTTACAAAGCCATGGGCTGTGTCGAGGCACAGGTATACAACCAGCGCCACGTCGAGCTCGAACCCTACGACTGCCAGCTCGAATGCGCACTGTAAATCAACGGCCGCTAAAACTCTTTCTTCTCCATGATCCGGCAGGAGATCCGATAGGACACCATCAGCAGGACCACGACCACCGCAGCGACCAGCACGGCCACACCCCCTATACCGAATCCTGCAATACCGCTGAGGACTTCCGCAACGCCAACGCTCTCGCTCAGAAAACCGATGAGCCCCATGGCGGCTGACATCCCGCCGATCAGCAGCATCGACACGATCCTGCTCTTCTCCTGTCCAAACTTAATCTGCAGCGGGATCTCCAACGCCAGCATCAGATACGCCATGGGAAGCGCTGTCGAAACAGACAGACAATACACCCCAAAATGTATCCCGCTATCCCTGATGACAAGTGCCGCCCAGCAGACCGCACTCACCAGCAGGAACGGAACCGTCGTCAGCAGGAAACCAAACATATATTTCTCATATATATAATCCCTTCTCGAGACCGGCAGGGTAAACAGATATGCATAACCGTTCTCAAATGCATCATAGCTGAATGTACTGACCAGCAGGAAAGAACATATCAGCGCGTTGTACCCCGCAAAAAACACCATATTCAGACTGCTCGCCATGACCACACCCCAAAGCATCATCACGATAAAGTAAAATTTCATCTGCGACCTCATCAATTGAAAATCCTTGACCATCAAACCTTTGATCGACCTGCTCATCACCATATCCTCCTATACAAAACCATCAATCATGCGAAAACCCTTGAAGAACGCTTCCCACACACAACCTCATTCCAAGTATACGAAAACCCGGAAGAACGCTGCCCACGCACATCCTCACTCCAAATATTCGAAAACCCGGAAGAACGCTGACCCTGCGTTCTTCCAAACATTTAGAAACTCTTAGGCTGTGTCCTTTACAGCCATAGAGTTTCTTAATGTTTTGACATCAAGGTGATCACTTCATCTATGCTGCCCCTCTCGATCACGACCGAAGGATAGTTATCCTGATAGAACTGCCGCTGGTTCGTCAGACAACTGTAGCCAAAGCTCTCCTCCTTCGTCCTCAACAGATACGTCTGGTCAAGCCGGGAAAACTGATCCTTTGTCACTTTCAGCAATCCATACTCGTTCAGGAGCACATCCGTATCCTCGTGAAGCACGATCTTTCCATTCTCGATCATGTACACATCATCACAGATCCCCTCGAGATCACTGGAGATATGCGAGCTTATGACGATACTGCGCTCACCGTCCTCCGCATACTCGCGCAAAAGCCCCAGCAGTTCATCCCTTGCCACCACGTCAAGACCCGCTGTCGGCTCATCCAGCACCAACAGCCTTGCGTTGTGCGAGAGTGCCGCGAGGATCTGCAGCTTCCGCTTCATGCCGGTGGAGAATTCCTTGATCTTCTTTTTCAGCGGAAGTCCCATCCTGTCACAGTCCGCAGTAAACTTATCTCTCGAAAAATCCGCATACATCGCAGACAGCACCGGCAGATAATCCCTGATCGTGAGATAACTGCAAAAGCCCGAATCGGAGAGTACCACCCCGATCTGCTCCCTATCCGCCTGCGTGAGTGCCGCCGCGTCCTTTCCAAATACCTCGATCGTCCCTCCATCTGTACGGATCAGCCCCAGGATCGCCTTAAACGCCGTACTTTTTCCGGCTCCGTTTCTCCCGATCAGTCCCGTGACCTGCCCCGCGGGTATCTCCATCGAACACTCCAGACAAAAATTGTCATATCGCTTGACCACATTGTTCAATCTGATCATTCCAAACACTTCCTCTCTCATGGTTCTTTCTATCTTCTATGCGTTCCTATCCTTCTATACATCTTCCAGCACAATCTCAAACAGCTCCCTTATCTCACTGTCCTCCATACCGCAGCTACGCGCCTTTCTGATCGTCTGCTCAAACGCTGCCTCCACTTCCTTCTTTTTCTCCTCGAGCATCTGCGCCTGGCAGGCGCACGCCACAAAGCTTCCCTTGCCGTGCACTGTGACGACAAAGCCCTCCTCCTCCAACTGGTCGTATGCCTTTTTGACCGTGAGCGCACTGACTTTGATCTCCTTTGCGAGCGTCCTCACAGACGGGAGCATCGTCTCCTCGATCAATTCCCCGTGTATGATCTTATCCTTGATCTGACACACGATCTGCTCGTAGACAGGCTGCATCGAAGAATGGTTGATTATCAGATTCATCTATTCCACATCCTTTATCCGCCAGAGATCCGTTCCAGATCCGGTGTTTTCACACTGCATCCACAGTTTCCCGGACACAGAACCCTGCATTATCTGTTCATGAACTGTCAGAAAAGTTTAATTCCTTCTCTTAGCAAACAGTATATAACAGTATTTATCTGTTGTCAACTGTTTTATACTGTTTATTAAGAACGGAAATTTTTTCATTTTCAGTATTGCAATATCACCTACATAGTGTTAATATAAATGTATACCCACAAAACGTTAATATAAAATAATAATGACACAAGATATTGGAGAAAAAATGAATGCATTTATAAAAACATTATTATCACTGTCCGTTTCCGGTACATTGCTGCTACTGCTTATCCGGGGCTCAAAACCATTTTACAAAAACAGGTTCAGCCAGCATTGGCAGTATTATATCTGGATCATTGTCGTGCTCCGCTTTCTGCTTCCGATCACACCAGATACTACGATCGTTGGAAGCCTGTTTGAGAAATTCAATGAAACAGAGATAACAGACGAAAAACAAGTCACTCCCAATATGGCAGACACAGCAGGCATAAACTGCAATGAGCCAGTCAGAACACAGACAAATACAGATCCCGGCACAGATGCACCTGACATAATTCCTTACTTATTTTTTACATGGTCGACTTTAGCATTTGTCCTTTTTATACGAAAGATAACCATTTATCAGTGCTTTATCCAACACATGAAAGCCGGAAATAACGAAGTTTCAGACATTAAGCTCTTAAATCTGCTGTCAGACTGTGAAGAAAAGCTAAAGATCCGGGCAAAAGTCGGATTATATCAAAATGCGCTGATCCATTCCCCTATGATGACCGGTTTCATTCATCCGGACATTATTCTGCCAGTCAGAGAACTGGAAGAAAAAGAATTATCCTACATTTTTACGCACGAACTGATCCACTGTAAAAGGAAAGATATGTATTACAAATGGCTGATCCAGACTGCCGCCTGCGTCCATTGGTTTAATCCCTTTGTGTACTTGCTGGAAAAGGAGGTGAACAGAACATGTGAATTGTCATGTGACGAGACAGTTGTATCCATATTGGGTGATAAGGCAAAACGTGAATATGGAGATATGCTGATCTCATTTGTAACAACAGGTCAACAATATAAAAACACTTTGGCATCCGTTACTTTAACGGAAAGTGCTGAACAACTAAAAGAAAGGTTAGGTGCCATCATGAGAACAAACAGAAAATCAAAATCAGTGAAAATGATCACCGCTCTTTTCACTTTTACACTTTGCATCTGCTTTGCAGCAGCCGGCGCGTATGCTGCACCAGGTCAGATACAGGAAAAGGAAATGCAGGAGCAGGAACAGAGCGAACAGAGAATGGAAGAATCCGGAATATCCGTCAGTGATGATGAAAATTACAGATCTATCTATACACAACATGGCTATTTCTATGATTCTTACATTATCGAGATAGGCTGGAACGTGTACGGTGACGCGTATTTTGCCCAGACAGAATTCGTTTTGGAAGACGGCTCGGCGATGAAAGTATATTTTACCGATACTTCAAAGGATCATATCGCTGATCAAAGGGTGATCGCTGCCGCATCTGGTCTAATATCGTATCTAAAAAACATAAACACCTATCCGGCAATAGAAACACCCGTTATCACAAAGGTGGTCTATGCAGGCGATAAGGATATGACAGCATTGAGGGAGGAATTTTATCAGGACGGAGATGTTTACGGTTTTGCTGCACTCTTTTCATTGTTAAGCACAACAGAGCAAATAGAGTGGTATCAAAAAATATATGAGGCTGATCAGTCTGCATTCTTCTCAGCGGTGATCGGATACATGGATAATGATTTGATCTCTGTATATGCAGATAAAGCAGATCAGGACGGAAAAACAAATTTCTTTTCTGCATTTCTGAATTATATGCAGCCAGATACCATAGAACAGTACGCTGAAAAATATTATGCCGCAGATGACGTTGCCCGCTTTACTATTCTTATTCCTTACATGACAGAGAAAGAGCAGCAGGACTGGATCAGAAAAGCACACAACGATGGGAAGAAGATTTTTTCTGCGGTCTTATCTGAAAATCTATTTTGACTGCCTTCTCAATATTCAGAAAAAATTTGACATCTTAAACACAGTAATGGTACACTCTCTTATATAGCATTGAATCTTCAAAAAGACAGCAAAACGAAAAAAACATACGTGAGAAGGAAAGGAAACGGTGCGGCAAATGACAGACAAGATGACAAACGATAAGAAAAAGCAGGACATGGCAAGCGGCAGTATTCCAAAGCTGATGCTCAATCTGGCGATCCCGGCAGTCGTAGCGCAGTTGATCAACATGCTGTATAACATCGTGGACAGGATCTACATCGGCCATATACCAGGCGCAGGGGCGGACGCGCTGACAGGGGTGGGACTCTTTCTGCCGATCCTGATGATGATCAACGCCTTTGCCATGCTGGCAGGCTCAGGCGGGGCGCCCAGGGCAGCGATCGCCATGGGAAAACAGGATCGCGAGGGGGCGCAGAAGATCCTCGGAAACTGTTTTTCCGTGCTCCTGTTCTTTGCCGTGCTCCTGACCCTGTTATTTTATCTGTTCGCCCCCCAGCTCCTGCGGCTTTTTGGTGCAAGCGATGTAACGCTTCCCTACGCGCTTTCCTATGCGCGCATCTACATTCTGGGAACGATCTTTGTGATGATCGTGATGGGGCTGAATCCATTCATCACCACACAGGGATTTGCAAGGATCAGCATGGCGACCACTGTGGTCGGCGCGGTGTGCAATATCATTCTCGACCCCATCCTGATCTTCGTGCTCGACATGGGCGTCCAGGGCGCGGCGATCGCAACAGTGCTGAGCCAGGCCGTCAGTGCAGTGTGGGTGATCCGTTTCCTGCGGGGCTCCAAAACCCTGCTCCGCCTCACCCTGCCGGATATGAAGATAGACCCCCAGGTGATCCTCCCCTGCCTGGGATTAGGCATCTCCACCTTTGTGATGCTCAGCACGGAAAGCATCCTGAACATCAGTTTCAACAGCAGCCTATCCCGTTACGGGGGCGATGTGGCAGTGGGCGCCATGACGATCATATCCTCCTGCAACCAGCTTGTCACCCTGCCGCTGCAGGGCATCTGCCAGGGCGGCCAGCCGATCATGAGTTACAATTTCGGCGCAGGCAAAAAAGAACGGGTAAAGCAGGCGTTTGGCTGTCAGTTTGCCGCATGTGTGATCTATACCAGCATTATGTGGCTGCTCCTGATGATCGTGCCACGATTTTTTGCCAACATATTCAGCAGCGATGAAACGTTAGTGACCTATACCGTATGGGCGATGAGGATCTATATGGCAGGAATCTTTTCCACCGGCGTACAGATCGCCTGCCAGCAGACCTTTATGGCGCTTGGCCAGGCAAAGATCAGCCTGCTCATGGCATGCCTGCGCAAGCTGGTACTCCTGATCCCGCTGATCTTTATCCTGCCGCTCTTTTTCTCCAATAAGGTATTTGCCGTGTTCGTGGCGGAACCCGTCAGTGACATTATCGCGGCGACAGTGACAGGAACCATGCTCTTTACGCGCCTGAACCGGATCCTGGACTGGAAAAAATAAAGGAAGATCCCCCAGAGCAGCAATGCTTTGGGGGATCTCATATTGTCCGTCTGCTATTCCGCCAAAAACTTCTCGACAGAAGCCATCTTCACGCAGAGCACGAACACTGCGCACGCCTGTTTGAGCTCTTCCGGTGTCGGCAGCGTCGGCGCGATACGGATACTCGTGTCCGCAGGATCTTTCATGTACGGGTAGGTGGAGCCTGCCGGTGTCATCACCACGCCTGCCTCCTTGCAGAGCGCCACAACGCGCTTTGCACAGCCCTCCAGTGTATCAAAAGCGATAAAATATCCGCCGAGCGGCCTGATCCAGGTTCCGATCCCCAGTCCGCCAAGCTCCTTCTCAAGACAGTCCAGAACCGCCTCAAACTTCGGCTTCAACAGCGCCGCATGCTTCTCCATATGCGCGTGCACGCCCGCCGCGTTCTTAAAATACATCACATGGCGCATCTGATTGATCTTGTCAAAGCCGATCGTCTGCAGGCTCACCGTCTTTTTCACCTCCGCAAGATTTGCAGGCGAAGTGATCAGCGCCGCCACGCCCGCGCCTGGGAATGTAACCTTCGATGTCGAGCAGACCTGATAATACATATCGGGATTTCCCGCTTTCTCACATTCTGTCACGATGTTGAGCATCTCCGCCTTGTTGTCCACATAGACATGGTGGAACGCATACGCATTGTCCCAATAGATCCTGAAATCAGGCGCCGCAGGCTTTAAATTCGCAAACCGCCTCACCACCTCGTCAGAGTACACAACCCCCGCTGGGTTCGTGTACTTCGGAACATTCCAGATCCCTTTGACAGCCACGTCATTGTTGACATACTTTTCCACCAGATCCATATCCGGCCCGTTCTCGTCCATCGGAATGTTGATCATCTCGATGCCAAAACTCTCGGTGATGGCAAAATGTCTGTCATATCCCGGAACAGGACACAGGAACTTTACCTTCTCCTGCTTACACCACGGCGTGTTGCCTCCGATGCCGTGCACCATCGCTCTCGAGACCAGATCGTACATGATACTCAGACTCGAATTGCCAAATACCATCACATGGTCGACAGGGCATTCCATGAGTTCCGCAAAGAGCGCCTTCGCTTCCCTGATCCCGTCAAAGGCGCCATAATTTCTGAGATCCACTTTATCTTCACCCTTGAACACAGACTTGCTGTTGAGTACGTCGAGCATGTCGACAGACAGATCGAGCTGGTCTGCCGCCGGTTTTCCGCGCGACATGTCGAGTTTTATGTCTGATTCCTTTAACTTCTCATATTCTGCCTGAAGCTCCGTCTGAAGTGCACGCAATTCTTCCTTACTCAAATCCTTGTATGCTTTCATTTTCTCATAACCTCCATCATTCATACGCCATTGTCATACTACGTACAAAAATACTTTTGTATACCATTTTTCCTCAAAAAACAGTTTCTCACAGTTCCTTTCCTACTATATAACATAGATTCCCATTCTGTCAATAACTTGTATACGTGTATATTAGTATTTTTGTTACAATTCAGCTTAAAGCGTGTTTGAAATATATCCATGACTAACGACTACATGTTCCGCGCCGTTTTGCAGAAAAACAAAAAGGTCCTCGCTGGGCTTGTCGGCTCCCTGCTCCATCTGGATCCCGAAACGCTCGATGTGGAGATCGCAAATCCAATCATTCTCGGCGAATCTATCGACGACAAGACCTTTGTGCTTGACGTGGAGGTCACTGTCAACCAAACGACACATCTGGACCTTGAGATGCAGGTCGTCAACTACGGCAACTGGCGGGAGCGTTCCCTGAGTTATCTGTGCCGCTCGTTCGACAGCCTTACCAGAGGCGCCAATTACATCGATCTGGCTCCCGCGGTGCACATCGGTTTTATCGATTTCTCCCTGTTTGAGGACGTTCCCGAATTTTATGCCACATACAAGATGCAAAATGTGAAAAATCACAGGATTTATACAGACAAGATGTGGCTGTCTGTGGTAGAATTAAATAATATCAGACTTGCCACCAAGGAGGACCGCCTGTACAACATCGACCTGTGGGCGAAACTCTTCAAGGCAAAAACATGGGAGGAGTTGAAGACTATGGCTGCCACAAATCAATATATGGAATCCGCCGCTAACACAATGTATGAACTCAGCGCCGACCACATGGTCAAGGAGCAATGCCGCAGGCGCGCGGAATACGAACTGTATCAGAAATATCTGGCGGAAGAGAACGCCAGAAAAGATGCGCTCATCGCAGAACAGAAGGCGGTCATCGCGGATAAAGATACGCTCATCGCAGACTTAAAACGCCAACTCGCCGAAGCTCAAAGAAAAGACTAAAAGCTAAGAGCAAAGATACAGAAACCTGATCATAAAAACTGACAATAAGAAGGTATATCATAAATGAAGATCC
>VSNO01000042.1 GCA_009774375.1 Lachnospiraceae bacterium | reverse complement strand
AGTTGTGTATTAGAGACAGGTTCCACATCGCGTTGAGCGACAGTTCTGCGCCGGTGGAAGCTGCGAACTTCAATGCCTTTGGCACGATCGTGTACCCGCATCGTGTGCCGGTGAACCCGGCTGTCTTGGAGAGGGAACAGAACTCGATCGCGCATTTTTTGGAGCCTTCAATCGCATAAATGCTTCTGGGAAGTGTGCTGTCGGTTATGAAGCACTCGTAGGCAGAGTCGTACAGGAGAAGGGCATCGTTTTCAAGTGCATAATCCACCCATTCTTTCAGCTGTTCTTTGTTATAGGCCGCGCCTGTCGGATTGTTTGGCGAACAGATGTATATGATGTCAGCATGGACGTTATGGTCAGGCATGGGCAGAAAATGATTTTCCTCGTTGGCATCGATATAAGTGATGCTGCGTCCGTTCATGATATTAGTATCCACATAGACCGGGTAGACCGGATCCGGGATCAGGATGACATTATCCCTGTCAAAGAGATCGGTAATGTTTCCGGTATCACTTTTGGCGCCATCTGATACAAATACTTCATCAGCTTCGATGATCACATTGTTTCTGCTGTAGTAATCAACGATGGCGCGGCGCAGAAATTCATATCCCTGTTCGGGGCCATAGCCTTTGAAGGTTTCCGCGCTGGCAAGCGCGTCCACGCCTTCGTGCAGTTCTGCGATCACTTTGGAACCGATCGGAAGCGTCACATCACCGATACCGAGGCGGATCACTGTTTTATCGGGATTTGCTGCAGTATAAGTGTTGACACGATGTGCTATTTCTGAAAAAAGATAGCTTTCTTTCAGATTCAGATAGTTTTCATTTAGTTTTGGCATGATAGAGTCCTCCCTGTTTTTTGTTATCGAAACGTTTATGTAATAATAGTTGTTCTGATCAGGAACACTATTGTTATCATAACGGTATCATGTACATTTGTCAATTGCGATATGAATTATTGAAAAATATGAAGAATTATGTTACGTTTATGAGTGGGAATATGAAAAAGGAGGTAACTATTTGGAGCAGTGTCTGCGGAACCTAGTACTGGGCCGTATAGTGCTGAATAGTTGCGGAAGAGGAAGTTGTAAATGGAAAATAGGAGTGGGAGAGAACTTCTGCCAGACCTGTTGAGGGGATTTGCGATCATTCTTGTGGTATTGGGGCACTGTATACAGGAGGGAAGTGGTCCAGGATATCGGACAGAACAGCAATATTTTGACGACAGGTTTTATCAGTTCATATATAGTTTTCACATGCCGCTGTTTATGATGATCAGCGGATATCTCAGCTGGAGGGGGATTGATGGCGCCGGAGAAAAAAATGAGAGGATCCGTCTTCTCAAAAGGAAAGCGCGCGCCCTGCTGGTTCCGGTCTTTGCGTGGACGGCACTGGACTATCTGAGGATACTGATCATGAATCATTTCAAGGGTGATCCGCAGCCACAGGCATTGATATTTGTATATTTTTACAATGCGCTGAACAATCTCTGGTTTTTGTGGGCCGTCTGGTGGTGTTTTCTGGTCGTATTTGTGATGCACTGTTTTTTGAGGGATCGCATCGCGGTCTATGTGTTGGGTTTTCTGGCGCTTTTTGTGATACCAGACGGATTGGGGATCGGCGCCTATAAGTATATGCTGCCCTATTTTCTCTTTGGGTATTATATGCATGCCTGCATGCAGCACAGACAATGGCGGCTTGATTTCAGACCCAAAATATGGGTAGTGGCGGTGGCGGGACTTGCATTTGCCGGATTATTCCTATATTATGATAGGGATTCCTTTATCTATCTGACAGGGTATAAGCTGGTCGGGAAGCAGGTGAAAGAGCAGTTGTGGATCGATGTGTACAGAATGCTTGTAGGCTTTGCCGGTAGTCTGTTTTTTGTGTTGTTATGGCAATATATTGTGATATGCTTTGATGATCAGAACGAGATCAGAAAGGTGAAGATCAAATGGAATATGTTGCGCCAGCTTGGCATGCACAGTATGGGAGTTTATATTTTATCGGGATATCTTGTGATCTTTTTAATACAGCGTCTTGATTTTATTGATCATCCGTCGTATGTGTGGAATATACTCGAGACGGTCGCGGTACTCGCAGCATCATTGTGTGGTGCGATAATACTTGGAAAAATTCCGGTTTTAAAGAGACTTGTGGGGAAATAATAGGAATATGGAAAACAAAAAAGAAGGGTAGAACTATGTGTGAATATGAAAAGAGGAACTATGAGAAGGTTCAAGACGATGCAAAGAGAGTTGTCGCTGAGTTTCTGGAGCAGGCAAAGCTCAAAAAGGGAGATCTGGTCGTGATCGGATGTTCCACGAGCGAGATCGCGGAGCACCATATCGGTTCTTATTCAAATGCAGCACTCGGGGAGGCAGTGTTCACAGCTATGTACGGGGAACTCCAAAGGGCAGGTCTGACTGTGGCCGCGCAGTGCTGTGAGCATTTGAACAGGGCGCTGATCATGACAGAGGCGGATGCGGAGCGGTTGGGATATGAGGCAGTGAATGTGATACCGCAGCCCAAGGCAGGCGGTTCTTTCTCGACCGCAGCGTGGAAACACATGGAAAGACCGGTGGCGGTAGAGTATGTGCAGGCGCATGCGGGGATCGATATCGGAGACACGCTGATCGGAATGCATCTGAGACCAGTGGCAGTGCCTGTGAGGATAGCACACCCGGTGATCGGGGGCGCGCATATCGTATGTGCCAGAACGAGGGCGAAATATATTGGCGGAGAGAGAGCGCACTACAATGAGGCGTTAGAATAGTTACAATGGGATATGGGCAGTGATCTCTTGGATAAACTTTGAATAAACTTGTGAAAATATCTTTTCTAAAGTAGTGGTTGTGTGTTATAATCGGAATGTCTATAATAAAATCAGTGTTGTTGTTCAGATCGGAATGGATCTGCAGATCAGCGGCTGCAGATGTGGCATGAAAGGTAATATGGAGTTGGAAGATCATAATGGAGAAACAGAAGATAAGGCAAAGTCTGAAAAAAAAGGGGGCTTTATTGATATTGTAGTTCCAGTGCTCACGCTGATGACGATCATTAACTGTGTTGTGATACTTGTGTTGGTGATGAATATTGGGAGAAAGGTAAACGGGTTAGAACAGCGGATGATCCTGCTTCAGGACAGTGCGGCTGCCAGTGCGGCCCATATGGCGGAGGCGGAGAGCAGTGAATCTTCTTCAGAGACGGCCGGGTCGTTGGAAGTGGCAGATATTGACGGCAACATAGTAAATGCAGAGGAGGCCGCAGATATAGTGGAGGCAGCGGCGCTGGAGGATACCCATAAATGGGATGGCCGGGAGGACAACAGTGCCGGCATCAGGAGAGTGTATCTGACATTTGATGACGGACCGAGTGCAAATACGGAAAGGATACTTGATATTCTTGACCAGTATGGTGTGAAAGCGACATTCTTTGTCGTCGGCAAGGAAGGCTATGTGGAGCAGTACCGCCGGATCGTAGAAGACGGTCATACACTGGCAATGCATTCGTATAGTCACAAGTATAATGAGATTTATGCGTCGCTGGACGCATACAAGGCAGATCTGACAAAGCTTCATGATTTTCTGTATGAGCTTACGGGGGAGGACTGCGATATTGTCCGTTTTCCCGGTGGCAGCAGTAATACGATCAGTCATGTGGATATGTGGGAGCTGATCAATTATCTGAACAAAGAAAACATAGCGTACTTTGACTGGAATGTGTCAAGCGGTGATGCCACTGGCGGCAGGAAAAGCGCCGATCAGATCGCAAAAAATGTACTTGACAGTGTCGGGCAGTTCAACAATGCGGTGGTTCTTTTTCATGATGCACCAGGCAAAGATTCGACGGTTGACGCACTGCCTGCGATCATTGAGAAGATACTTGAGTCTGATAATACGGTAATATTGCCGATATCGGAGGACACAGTGAGAGTGCAGCATTTACATGAGTAGGCAGGGATGGGATTCTGATCATTGATTTTTGCTGCTGAAATAAGAATCTGTAAAGAAATACAAAATAAAATTGGAGGATAATTTACTATGGGTTTTTTTCAGGATTTGAAGCAGGATTTATCACAGACAGTGAATGACTTGGAGGCTGAGGACGCTGTAGCCGGACTGAATCTCGAGGAGGAGGGGACTACGGCTTCGGAAGACCTGTTTGGCGAGGCGTCGGATACAGATTTCGCGGACCTTGAGGCGATGCTTGAAAAAGGAGTTGCCGCTCTGGGGGACGCGCCGATGGGAACAGTCGGTTTACAGGAGACACCTGCGCAGACGGATGCCGACGTGGCATCTATGATGAATACGATGGATCATGCAGCGGAAAACATCGCTGGTGGAAACTTTTCGGCAGAGCTTGAGCCGGCAGCTGACATGACAGATCTGTCAGAAGCCGCTGAGGTAAATATAGGTGCGGGGATTGAGACAGAGACATCCGCATTACAAGAAAATAATATAAGTGAGGCAGACGCAGAGATGGAACAATTATTGAACGAGGTAGAACAGAACTTACAGGAGGCGGCATACATCGATACAACACCTGCAGCAGATCCAGACGAGGATTTTGATGCAAGTGTTGCCGCTTCAACGGATACAGCGGTGATCACAGCCGGGATGAACATTACGGGTGATGTGACGAGCAGCGGCAATATGGATCTGATCGGCAATATCACAGGAAACATTGAGATTCTGGGCAAATTGAATGTGACGGGAAGTATCACGGGCAATTCCGCGGCTGCGGAGATCTATGCAGAGTCCGCGCAGATCAATGGAGAGGTAAAGAGCAAAGGAAGCGTGAAGATCGGACAGAGTTCTGTCGTGATCGGCAATATCTTTGCTACGAGTGCGGTGATCGCGGGTGCAGTGAAGGGGGATATCGATGTGCATGGGCCTGTCATTCTTGACACCTCCGCGATCGTGATGGGAAATATCAAATCAAAATCCGTGCAGATCAACAATGGTGCTGTGATCGAGGGTATGTGCTCACAGTGCTATGCGGATGTCAGTCCTTCAGCTTTCTTTAATGATGTGAAGAAAAACAGGAAACAAGCTTAAAGAAGAGATAGGAGTCGGCATAGTATGAAAAGGATATTGTTGAAGCTGAGCGGTGAGGCGCTTGCCGGGGATAAGAAAACAGGTTTTGACGAACCAACTGTGACAGCGGTGGCCAGGCAGGTGAAAGAGATCGTCGACAGCGGTGTGCAGGTGGGTATCGTGATCGGTGGCGGTAATTTCTGGCGCGGCAGGTCAAGTGAGACGATCGACCGGACGAAGGCGGATCAGATCGGGATGCTTGCCACGGTCATGAACTGTATCTATGTGTCTGAGATCTTCAGATCTGTCGGTATGGGGACGGAGATATTTACCCCGTTTCAGTGTGCGGCCTTTACAGAGCTCTTTTCGAAGGACAGGGCTGTGGCGGCGCTTGAGGCGGACAAGGTGATATTTCTGGCAGGCGGTATCGGACATCCTTACTTCTCTACTGATATGGGGACAGTGCTGCGGGCGATCGAGATCGAGGCAGACATGATCCTTTCCGCCAGGGCGGTGGACGGTGTCTATGATTCCGACCCGAAGATCAACAGGGATGCGAAAAAGTATGACAGGATCCCGATCAGGGAAGTCGTTGACAGACAGCTCGGCGTGATGGATCTGGCAGCGGCGGTGCTCTGTATGGAGAATAGGATGCCGATGACGATCTTTGGATTAAATGAGGAGAACAGTATCATCAATACAGTGAAGGGAAACTCAAACGGCACGGTGATAACAGTCTGATATGATAAACATAGATGCTGTATTCGAGTTTTGGATTAAGATCAAGGAGGACGTAGAAAATGGACGCAAGAGTAAAAACATATGATGACAAAATGCAGAAGGCACTTGATTTTCTTTTATCAGAGTATCAGACGATACGTGCAGGACGTGCAAACCCACATGTGCTTGATAAGATAAAGGTTGATTACTATGGAACGCCGACACCGATCCAGCAGGTTGGAAATATCACAGTGCCGGAGGCGAGAATGATCCAGATCGCGCCGTGGGAAAAGAGTCTGATCAAGGCGATCGAGAAGGCGATCATGGCTTCAGATCTTGGTATTACACCGAATAATGACGGTGCGGTGATCCGTCTTATATTTCCTGAGCTGACAGAAGAGCGCAGAAAAGAACTGGTGAAAGACATCAAGAAAAAGGGCGAGGACTGTAAGGTGGCAGTTCGCAATATCAGGCGTGATGCGAACGATGCGTTCAAGAAACTTGCAAAGACAGAGGTATCCGAGGATGAGATCAAGGATCTGGAGGATGCAGTGCAGAAGCTGACCGACAAATATATCAAGGATGTGGATAAGGCGATCGATGAGAAGTCGAAGGAAGTTCTTACTGTATAATAAAATAAACGAAAGGCGGGGGCGTGCACAAGGGATGTAGTGCCCCCTCTTTTATGCACAGACCCGTGCGGCGCACGGGTCGCGCGGTGAGCAGGAGAGAGGGTCATTCCCCTGCTCGATTGCAAACGGAAAGGAGTCGTGTTATGAGTATACCAAATCATGTGGCGATCATTCTTGACGGAAATGGGCGCTGGGCGAAAGCGAAAGGGCTTCCACGCACTGCAGGCCATGTACAGGGGGCGAAGGTGGTCGAACAGATCTGTGAGGACGCCTATAATATGGGTATCAATTATCTGACAGTGTATGCATTCTCGACGGAAAACTGGAGCAGACCGGACAGCGAGGTGGCAACTTTGATGAATCTGCTGAGAAATTATATGAAAAACAGTATCAGGCGCGCGCAGAAAAATAATATGTGCGTGCGTGTGCTCGGCGATAAATCCGGTCTGGCGGAAGACCTGAGGGCGAGTATCCAGGAATTGGAGCAGGCAACGAAAGACAATACAGGACTTCATTTTCAGATCGCGATCAATTACGGATCGCGTGATGAGCTCAGGAGAGGTATCACAAAGCTTGCCGGGCAGGTGGCGGCAGGGGAGTTAAAGCCTGAGGAGATCGACGATGAGAAGATCACAGCCCAGCTGGACACGGCGGGACTGCCAGATCCGGATCTGCTGATCCGGACATCGGGGGAACAGAGGATATCGAATTTTCTGCTGTGGCAGCTTGCCTATTCCGAACTCTATTTCACATCGGTGCCGTGGCCTGATTTTGACAAAAATGAGCTTGCGAGAGCGGTGGAAGCCTATCAGAACAGGGATCGGAGATATGGGCTTGTGAGGGAGGAATAAGGAATGGCTTCGAATATTCTTGGGAAGATCAGTAAGGAGAGGACGATCAGCGCGGTTGTGATCGTGATCGCGGCACTGGCAGCGATCCTTCCAGGGGGGATCATTCTGGCGGCAGTGCTGTATGGCGTATCGGTCATCGGTTATCTGGAGCTGACAAAAGCCTGTGGCGTCAGGCAGAAGACGCAGGAAGGAATGGACGATAAGCGGCTGAATGCGCTGGAGATCGTTGGGGTCGCGGCGGTCACAGGATATTATGCCGCGGTCTATGTCACGCATCCGGGAGCAGGTTTTCTGAGCGGGCTGCCGGATGCAGGCTTTTCCGCGCTGGATATCGGGATCATGATATCCCTGTTTCTGTCTCTGATCATGATGATGTCCGTCTATGTATTTGCTTTTCCGAAATACAGCGCACATCAGGTGATGGCAGCTTATTTTTCGCTGGTGTACGCGCCGGTGATGCTGTCCTTTGTGTTTCTGACAAGACAGCTGGAGTACGGGGTTTATCTGGTATGGATGATCTTCATCAACTCCTGGATATCGGATACCTGTGCGTATCTGGTGGGGGTGATGGCAGGAAAGCATAAGCTTGCTCCGGTACTCAGCCCGAAGAAATCTGTCGAGGGTTCTGTCGGGGGGATCGCGGGTGCCGCGCTGGCGGGGGCGCTGTTTGGGCATTATCTGGATACTGTTCTGGGGACAGGGCAGTTTGTGTTTCTCCTGTTCCTGGTCGGCGGTATCGGTTCTGTGATCTCACAGATCGGCGATCTGGCGGCATCCGCGGTCAAGCGCAACTATGATATCAAGGATTACGGGAAGCTGATCCCGGGACATGGCGGTATCATGGACCGGTTTGACAGTGTGATCTTCACGGCGCCGATCACGTATTTTCTGATCATATTGTTTATGGGATAGGGGATTGAAATAATTTCTAAGAGATGAAGGATATTCATATAATGTCAATGGGAAGGGATGGTTTTGTGAAAAAGATAGCGATACTGGGCTCTACGGGTTCGATCGGTACACAGACGCTCGAGATCGTGCGCGACAATCCCGATCTGCAGGTGGTGGGCCTGGCAGCGGGAGCAAATATTGATGAGCTGGAAAGGCAGGTGCGGGAGTTTCAGCCGAGGCTGGTGTCCCTTCGGAGCGAGGCGGACTGCAGGGAGCTCCGAATGAGGCTGGCAGACATGGAAGTACAGGTGATACCAGGTATGGAGGGTCTTCTTCAGATCGCTGAGATGGAGGAGTCGGAGATCCTGGTGACGGCGATCGTGGGCATGATCGGTATCCGGCCGACGATCGCAGCGATCAACAGGCATAAGGACATCGCGCTTGCAAACAAGGAGACGCTTGTGACGGCAGGCCATATCATCATGCCGCTCGCCGCGAAAATGGGAGTGTCGATCCTTCCGGTTGACAGTGAACACAGCGCTATCTTTCAATCCATGCAGGGAGAAAATAAAGACAGGGTGAGCAGGCTGCTGATCACGGCATCCGGGGGACCGTTCCGCGGGCGCACCAGGCAGCAACTGGAAAACGTGCAGCCTGAGGACGCGCTGAAGCACCCGAACTGGTCGATGGGGAATAAGATCACGATCGATTCCGCCACGCTGGTGAATAAAGGCCTCGAGGTTATGGAGGCAAAGTGGCTTTTTGATATGGATCTGGACCGAATCCAGGTGGTGGTGCACCCCCAGAGCATTATTCACTCGATGGTCGAGTATGTGGACGGCGGGATCATCGCGCAGCTTGGCACGCCGGACATGAAGTTGCCGATACAGTATGCCCTGTTTTATCCTGACAGGCGCCCGATGGCAGGGAAGCGGGTTGATTTTTACGAACTGGGGAGTATTACGTTCGAGAAACCGGACATGGAGACTTTCACGGGACTGAAGCTCGCGATGAGGGCTGCCGCGGAGGGCGGGAGCATGCCGACGGTGTTCAATGCGGCGAATGAGAAGGCTGTGAGTCTGTTTCTGAACAGAAAAATCCATTTTTTGCAGATTCCGGAGATCATTGAGATGTGTATGGAGCATCACAGGAAGATAGAAAACCCTGATGTGGATACAATATTGGATACAGAGCAGGAGACTTATGAGCGGATCCGGGATCTTATCGGGTCATCGGAGAGTAATTGATGATTATAATACAGTTCAAAGGGAGGAAAAAGTAAGGAATGGTTGTCACGATTATTGTGTTCGTGCTG
This sequence comes from Lachnospiraceae bacterium, assembly GCA_009774375.1. Lineage (GTDB taxonomy): Bacteria > Bacillota > Clostridia > Lachnospirales > Lachnospiraceae > COE1. The sequence goes on along the minus strand of VSNO01000042.1, from coordinate 18,052 downwards.
GTGTTCGGTGTGGTTGTGATCGCGCATGAACTGGGGCATTTTCTGATCGCAAAGCTCAACGGTATCAAAGTAGTGCAGTTTTCGATCGGCATGGGACCGGACATTGTCAAGTTTACAAAGGGAGAGACGAAATATGTGCTGAAGCTGCTTCCGATCGGAGGCGCCTGTATGTTTGAGGGTGAGGATGGCATCTATACCAAAGATCAGGACGGTGACGGTCAGAAGCCGGAGGGCGCCTTTAACGATGCGAATGTCTGGTCAAGGATCGCGACTGTGTTTGCGGGACCATTTTTTAACATCATCCTGGCGTTTTTGCTGTCGCTGATCGTGGTCGGATTTTCCGGGGAATCGATTCCGATAATCAATGCGCTGACGGAAGGGTATCCGGCGGAGGAGGCGGGACTCAGGGAAGGTGATGTCATCACAAAGATAGACGGAGAACGGATCTATCTGCAGGGTGAGGTTACGATCGCGTCCGCGCTGAGCGGCGGGGAACCGATGGAGATCGAGTATGAGCGTGACGGACAGAAGTATTCGACGGTCATCACGCCAAAGTTCAGCGAGCAGGACAATCGGTATTATCTTGGGTTTGCCATTGGAGAGACAGTGCAGTGCAAAGGGTTTGACCTGATCCGGTACAGCGCATATGAAGTGCGTTATTGGCTGAAAGTGACGGTCAAGAGTCTCCTGATGCTGGTACAGGGAAAACTTTCCGCAAATGATCTGTCCGGTCCGGTCGGGATCGCTGCGATGATCGATGAGACGATCGAGGTGACGAAGCCGTACGGACTGCCGACGGTGGTGATCAACATGATCAATTTTGCCGTGCTGCTCAGCGTGAATCTGGGGGTTATGAACCTGCTGCCGCTCCCGGCGCTCGATGGAGGCAGGCTTCTGTTCATGTTCATCGAAGTGGTGCGGGGCAGGCCGGTCTCTCCTGACAAGGAGGGCATGGTGCATTTCATTGGTTTTGTCGCGTTGATGATACTGATGGTGTTTGTGCTCTACAATGATATTGCAAGATTTTTTGTAAAATAATCCAATGAGGCAGGTTACAGCGACAGGGATGGAGGAAATGTATGTATAGGAATGATACAAAAGTGGTTCGCATTGGCGACCGGGTGATCGGCGGCGGAAATCCGATCCTGATCCAGTCCATGACGAATACAAAGACAGATGATGTGGCGGCCACGGTGGCGCAGATCCAGCGCCTTGCCGCGGCAGGCTGTGACATTATCAGGTGTACGGTGCCGGATCTGGCGGCTGCGCGGGCGATCGCGGAGATCAAAAAGCAGACCGCCATTCCGCTGGTGGCGGACATCCATTTTGACTATAAGATGGCGGTCGCTGCCATTGAGAACGGTGCGGATAAGATCCGTATCAATCCCGGCAATATCGGCAGCCGTGAGAAGGTTGCCGAGGTTGTCAGGGCAGCCAGGGAGCGGGATATACCGATCCGTATCGGTGTCAACAGCGGTTCACTGGAGAGGGAACTGGTGGAGAAGTACGGCGGCGTCATCGCGGAGGGGATCGTGGAGAGCGCGCTTGACAAGGTGCATATCATCGAGGATCTGGACTATGACAATCTGGTGATCAGCATCAAGTCCTCCGATGTGATGATGTGTGTCAGGGCGCATGAACTGCTGGCTGACAGGACACCGTATCCGCTGCATGTAGGCATCACGGAGGCTGGAACTGTGACGAGCGGCAATATCAAATCCGCGGTCGGTCTTGGGATCATCCTGAACGAAGGGATCGGTGACACGATCAGGGTGTCCCTCACAGGAGATCCTGTCGAGGAGATCAAGTCGGCAAAGCTGATCCTGCGCACGCTTGGACTGCGAAAGGGCGGCATCGAGGTGGTCTCCTGTCCTACATGCGGCAGGACAAATATCGACCTGATCGGGCTGGCAAACCAGGTCGAGACGATGGTGCAGGGATATGATTTGGACATCAAAGTTGCCGTGATGGGCTGTGCCGTAAACGGACCGGGGGAGGCAAAAGAGGCGGATATCGGGATCGCGGGCGGCATCGGGGAGGGACTTCTCATCAGGAAGGGTGAGATCATCAGAAAAGTGCCGGAGAGCGAACTGCTGGGTACACTGAAATATGAGCTGGATCACTGGGTGGAGAAGAATATGTAGATCAGGATGCAGATGTAGGGGGGGCAGATACCAGGAGGTGTGTGATGGAAAAGAGGTTTTTTGAGGCATTTCCGAATCTGAAGCTGGACGGTGTACAGAAGGACTTGTTCGAGCAGGTAATGGTGGAGCGGATCACTGCCACCAGGCGCAGGGATCTGCTGCGCATCTATATCAGAAGTGAGCGGCTGATCGAGAAGGAACAGATCTATTCCGTGGAAAAGGAGATCAAGAAGCAGTTTTTTCCGCGGGAGTATCTGATCATCAAAATATATGAAAAGTTTGTGCTTTCGGAGCAGTACGATCCTGAAAAACTGATGGGGCTGTATCGGGAGAGCATCCTGACGGAGATCCGGGAGTGTGACCATATGCTCTACACAATGTTCCGGCAGGCAGATCTGCGGTTCCCGGATGAAAATACGATGGAGCTTGTTCTCGAGGACAGTGTGATCGCAAAGTCCAAGGAGGAGGAGCTGGTCGGGATACTGGATAAGGTATTGAATGAGCGGTGCGGTTTTCGGGTAAAGTTTCAGATCGATTACAAGGAAGTGAAATCAGGCCGGTATCGGGAGGAGGATGAGCTGCGTATCCAAAAGATCGTTGAAGGGATCAGCAGCCGTTTTGGAGGGACAGCTGTCAGAGGAAACGATGCGGTCGCCGCGTCGGAGAAAACGGCAGCAGTATCCGCAGAAAGTGCGGCGGTACAGGGATCTTCAGGACCGCAGAAGGCGGTTTCGGCAAAACAGAAGGAGGCAGCTGCAGCGTCGGGTACAGAGAGAAGAACAGCTGAGAAAAAGTCTTACGGCAGGTTTGAGAAGGGCGGAGACAGGAGCTACCAGCGCAGGGCGCTCAAGCGCTCAGACAATCCCAATGTCATTTATGGCAGGGATTTTGAGGATGAGAGTATCAGCATCGAGGAGATCTGGGGCGAGATGGGTGAAGTCACGATCAGGGGTAAGGTACGTGCGCTGGAGACCCGCGAGATCCGCAATGAGAGGACGATCGTAAGCTTCGAGATCACAGATTTCACGGATACGATCAAGGTCAAGATGTTCGTACATAATGAGCAGCTTGCGGAGCTGACGGGGGATCTGAAGGTCAGTGCATTCCTGAAATTGAAGGGCGTCACGGTCAACGACACGTTTGACAGGGAACTCACGATCGGTTCGGTCGTCGGTGTGATAAAGATACCGGATTTCACGGTATCGCGCATGGACAACAGCGTCAGAAAGCGCGTGGAGCTGCACTGCCACACGAAGATGAGCGACATGGACGGCGTGTCCGATGTCAAGGATATCATCAAGCGCGCAAAGAAGTGGGGACACAAGGCGCTCGCGATCACGGATCATGGCTGCGTCCAGGCATTTCCGGATGCGAATCATGCCCTGGATCATGGCGATGACTTTAAAGTGATCTACGGTGTGGAGGGCTACCTGGTCGACGACCTGAAGGAGATCGTGACGGATGGCAAAGGGCAGACACTGGATGATACATATGTGGTCTTTGACATCGAGACGACAGGCTTTTCTCCGGTCACGAACCGGATCATAGAGATCGGGGCAGTCAAGGTCGAGAACGGTCAGATCACGGATCGCTTTTCCGCGTTTGTAAACCCGCAGGTGCCGATCCCGTTCGAGATCGAGAAGCTGACAGGCATCGATGACAGTATGGTGCTCGACGCCGGGACGATCGAGAAAGTACTGCCTGAATTTCTGGAATTTGTCGGCGATGCGGCGCTTGTGGCACACAATGCAAACTTTGATGTGAGTTTTATCAAGGAAAACGCAAAGCGGCAGGATATCCCGGTGGACTTTACGTATGTGGATACTGTCGGTATCGCGCGGACACTGCTCACGGGGCAGGCAAAGTACACGCTGGATGCGGTGGCAAAGACGCTGAAGATCTCACTCGAGAACCACCACAGGGCAGTCGATGATGCGGAGTGCACTGCCGAGATCTTCCTGAAATTTATCGAGATGCTGAAAAAGGAGGACGTGGATACGCTCGAGGGGCTCAATGAGCTGGGCAAGGCGAGCGTCGATGCGGTCAGGAAGCTCCATTCATACCATATTATCATACTGGCAAAGAACCAGACAGGGCGGATCAATCTGTACAGGCTGGTCTCCGAGTCGCATCTGACGTACTTTTATAAGAGGCCGCTGATCCCGAAGAGCCTGATCCAGAAGTATCGGGAGGGGCTGATTCTGGGCAGTGCCTGCGAGGCGGGGGAGCTGTTCCGGGCCATGCTCGACGGACAGGGCGAGGAGCAGATCGCGCGCATCGTGGAATTTTATGATTATCTGGAGATACAGCCGATCGGCAACAACAAATTCATGATCGAGTCGGAGCGGGTCCGGGATGTCAACTCCGAGGACGATCTGATCGCGCTGAACAAGAGGGTGGTGAAGCTCGGGGAACAGTTTCAGAAGCCGGTGGTCGCCACGTGTGACGTGCACTTTCTGGACCCGGAGGACGAGGTCTACAGGCGGATCATCATGACCGGAAAAGGGTTTAAGGATGCTGACGACCAGGCGCCGCTGTATCTGCGCACGACGGAGGAGATGCTCGATGAGTTCGCCTATTATCTCGGGAGCGAGAAGGCGGAGGAGATCGTTATCACGAACACGAACATGATCGCGGACATGTGCGACCGGATCGCGCCGGTGCGGCCGGACAAGTGCCCGCCGGTCATCGAGAACAGCGACCAGCAGCTGACGGACATCTGTTACCGGAAGGCGCACGAGATGTACGGGGACGAGCTTCCCGACATCGTGGAGGCGCGGCTGAAGCGGGAGCTGAACTCGATCATCTCCAACGGGTTTGCCGTGATGTACATCATCGCGCAGAAGCTGGTCTGGAAGTCGGTGGAGGACGGTTATCTGGTCGGCTCGCGGGGCTCTGTCGGATCCTCGTTTGTGGCGACGATGGCGGGGATCACGGAGGTGAACCCGTTAAGTCCGCACTATTACTGCAAAAACAGGCACTACAGCGACTTTTATTCGGAGGATGTCAGGAAGTTTGCGGGCATGGCGGGCTGTGATATGCCTGACAAATATTGTCCTGTCTGCGGCGAGAAGCTGATCAAGGACGGTTTTGATATACCGTTCGAGACGTTCCTAGGGTTCAAAGGAAACAAGGAGCCGGATATCGACCTGAATTTCTCCGGGGAGTATCAGAGCAAGGCGCACAAATATACGGAAGTGATCTTTGGATACGGGCAGACATTCCGTGCGGGGACGATCGGCACGCTGGCGGACAAGACGGCGTTTGGCTATGTCAGGAACTACTATGAGGAGCGCGGGAAGCACAAGCGCACGAGCGAGATCAACCGCATCGTGGAGGGCTGCGTGGGCGTGCGGCGCACCACGGGACAGCATCCGGGCGGCATCGTGGTGCTGCCGGTGGGGGAGGAGATCAATTCCTTCACGCCGGTGCAGCACCCGGCAAACGATATGACGACGGACACGGTCACAACGCACTTTGACTATCACTCGATCGATCACAACCTGTTAAAGCTTGACATTCTGGGACACGACGATCCGACGATGATCCGTATGCTCCAGGATCTGACCGGGATCGATCCGACGACCATACCGCTCGACGACAGGGAGGTGATGTCGCTCTTCCAGAACACGTCGGCGCTTGGCATCACGTCGGAGGATATCGGCGGATGCAGGCTGGGGTGTCTCGGGATCCCGGAGTTTGGCACGGATTTTGCGATGCAGATGGTCATCGACGCGCAGCCGAAATATTTCTCGGATCTGGTCCGGATCTCCGGTCTGTCGCATGGAACAGATGTGTGGCTTGGCAATGCGCAGACGCTGATCCAGGAGGGAAAGGCGACGATCTCGACGGCGATCTGCACGCGCGATGATATCATGACCTATCTGATCGGCATGGGACTGGACTCGGAGGAGTCCTTCAAGATCATGGAGGCGGTGCGAAAGGGCACTGTCGCAAAAGGAAAATGCGGCAATTGGGCGGAGTGGAAGCAGGACATGCTCGACCACGACGTGCCGGACTGGTATGTGTGGTCATGCGAGAAGATCCAGTATATGTTCCCCAAGGCGCACGCGGCGGCGTATGTCATGATGGGCTGGCGCATCGCGTACTGCAAGATCAACTATCCGCTGGCGTACTACTGTGCGTTTTTCAGTATCAGGGCTTCGGCGTTCTCCTATGAGACGATGTGTCTGGGGCGGGAGCATCTGGAGCGCGTCATGGCGGAGTACAGAAAGCGCGGCGACAGCCTGTCCAACAAGGAGCAGGATGCGCTGAAGGATATGCGGATCGTGCAGGAGATGTACGCGAGAGGGTTTGAGTTTGAGCCGATCGACATTTTCAGGGCACATTCGAGGAACTTCCAGATCGTGGACGGCAAGGTGATGCCGTCGCTGAGCAGCATCGAGGGACTTGGCGAGAAGGCTGCGGACGCGGTCATGGAGGCGGCAAAGGACGGGCCGTTCCTGTCAAAAGACGATTTCAGGAGCAGGACGAAGGTGTCAAAGACCGTGATCGACCTGATGGCGGATCTGGGGCTGCTGGGTGACATACCCGAGTCCAATCAGATCAGCCTGTTTGACCTGGTCGGATAACATTAAAATGGAAAAAATTCTTTTAAGATATGGGAATTTTTTCCATTTTTTATTTGTATAAGGAGGGCGATACCGCCTGCAGCAGGGCGATTTAAGCGTTTTTAGTACAATGTAAGGTCTATTGAATACATAAGTTCTGCTTGTTATTTTGGCATGTTTCATGTAAAATGAATATGAAAGTGGTAGAAAGTGGAACCAAGTGGTACAAAGTGGTGGTGATTGGATGTTCATGGGTGAATACAATCATACGATAGACACGAAAGGCAGGCTGATTATTCCCTCGAAGTTCCGCGAAGTTTTGGGAGATGATTTCGTGGTGACGAAGGGGCTTGATGGCTGTCTGTTTGTGTATGACAACACCGAGTGGTCCGCTTTTGAAGAAAAGCTGAAGGCTTTGCCGCTTATGAACAAAGAATCTCGTAAATTTGTCCGCTTTTTCCTCGCAGGCGCTGCCAGCGTGGAGGTGGACAAGCAGGGAAGAATACTGATACCGTCTGTGTTAAGGGAGTTTGCAGCGCTGGATAAGGATGTCGTTCTCGCGGGAGTTGGAGGGAGGATCGAGATCTGGAGCAGGGAACGGTGGGAGGAAACTTCGGAGTACGACGATATGGATGATATCGCAGAACACATGTCTGAGCTTGGGCTGATGATCTGATGATGCCCTGGAGCAGGCTGTGAAGCAGATTCCCGGGGCGTGTTTGCGCTCCAGAAAGTCTCGGAAAGGAAACTGGAATATGGAGATGGAATTTAGACATGCGTCAGTATTGCTGAATGAAACGATCGATGCACTGAAGGTAAAGCCCCAGGGGGTGTATTTGGACGGTACCCTTGGCGGCGGCGGACATGCCTGTGAGGTATGTAAGCGGCTGGACGACAAAGGCCGCCTCTACGGGATAGACCAGGATGGTGCAGCCATAGAGGCTGCCGGGAAACGATTAGGGGAGTTCGGACAAAAAGTTACGATCATCAGAGATAATTATTGCAATGCAAAAGAGGCACTGAGAGAAAAGGGCGTGGAGTATGTAGATGGGATCGTCCTTGACCTTGGTGTGTCCTCGTACCAGCTGGACACAGTGGAGCGGGGATTTACCTACAAATACGATACACCTCTTGATATGCGCATGGACCAGCGGCAGGAGCTGACAGCGAGGGACATCGTGAATGATTATGATGAACAGATGCTGTACCGGATCATCAGGGATTACGGGGAGGATCAGTTTGCCAAAAATATCGCGAAGCATATCGTGCAGGCGAGGGCGGAGAAGCCGGTCGAGACGACTTTTGAGTTAAATGAGATCATCAGGGCGGCGGTTCCGGCAAAGATGCGTGCAGTGGGAGGACATCCTTCCAAAAGAACATTTCAGGCGATCCGTATCGAGTGCAATCATGAGCTTGATGTGCTCAGATCCTCATTGCAGGATCTGATAGACCTGCTAAATCCTGAGGGGAGATTGTGCATCGTCACCTTTCATTCACTGGAGGACAGGATCGTCAAGAATTTTTTCAGGGAGATGGAAAATCCATGTACCTGCCCGCCGGAGTTTCCGGTGTGCGTCTGTGGGAAGATTCCGTACGGGAAAGTGATATCCCGCAAGCCGATTCTGCCCACGCAGGAGGAGATGGAGGAGAATCCAAGGTCAAAGAGCGCAAAACTCAGGGTTTTTGAGAGATTCTGACTATGGATCATTTTATTATAATAAGGAAGGACATTGAAAATGAGACGTGCCAATTCAACGACAAGGACAAGCACAGGCAGACAAAGCACAGGCAGTCGCAATACAGATCAGAACTATCATTATATAGAAGGAAGCGCAGTCAGAAATCTGCATGCTGCATCTGCAAGAAAGGAACATGACAGACCGTTGTACCAGATTCGGTCAGGGATCAGGGTCAAGGCAGTTCCCATGAACAAGGGCTATATCGCAGTGGCAGTCGTGGCATTTGTGATCGTCTGCAGTGTGCTGATGGGCTATGTGAACCTGCAGTCCAATATCACCAACCATATCACGACTATTTCCAGGCTGGAAAGCCAGCTCTACGAGATGAAGCTTGCCAATGACGAGACATACACGAAGATCATGAGCAGCGTCGATCTGGAGGAGATCAAGCGCATTGCAGTCAATGAGCTTGGCATGAAATATGCAAAGGAAGGGCAGGTCGTCGAGTATACCGGCGAGGGAAACGATTATGTCCGCCAGTACGGAGCAGTACCCGAGTGACCGGCGGCAATATAAGTACAGGGTGATTTGATGGCAGAAAGAAATAAAAATAGAAACAGAAGCAATACAGTCAGCAGGAATAGCAGTGTACGCAGGACTGCTGCAGGATCAGGCCATAATACCAGGTCTGACAGGAAAAGGCAGAGAAGACAAAGGATAAGCCAAAACAAAGTAAAATCAATGAAGCTGGCAGTGATGATGCTGATCATCCTGCTGGCTTTTACGGGATTGGGGGGGCGTCTCTACGTTCTCGCGCGCGACAATCAGAATGATTATCAGAAGAAGATCCTGTCTCAGCAGCGCTATGATTCCAAGACGCTGCCGTTCAAGCGCGGGAGTATCCTGGATGCCAATGGAACGATCCTGGCGGCGAGCGAGAAAGTGTACAATGTCGTCCTGGATTGTAAAGTCATGCTATCTGACGAAAAGAATGAAGATCCCACCCTCACGGCGCTTTCTGAATGTTTTGGGCTGAACCTGTCGGAACTTCGGAAATATGTGAGCGAGAATCCCAATTCGCAGTACTATGTCCTCAAGAAGAGGATCACATATGACGAGATGAGCCCGTTCCTGGAACGGAAGAACACGCACAATGAGGCGGCCGCAAAGAGCAAGGAAAAAATGGGGATCATCAACGGCGTGTGGTTTGAGGAGGAATATATCAGGCGTTATCCCAACAACACGCTCGCCTGCGACGTGATCGGTTTCACGGGCACGGACAACAACGGCCAGTTCGGACTGGAGGAGTACTACAATGATATCCTCAACGGAACGAACGGCAGGGAGTACGGATATTTGAATGACGACTCTACCCTGGAGCGCAAGACTGTGGCGGCGGTCGATGGAAGCACGCTGGTGAGTACGATCGATGCCAATATACAGGCGATCTGCGAGAAATATATCAAACAGTTCAACGCGGAACACACAGGTGAGTACAGGGAGGAAGAGCAGGGCGCTTACAATATCGGTGTCATTATCCAGAACTGTAACAACGGCGAGATCATGGCGATGGCGAGTTATCCGGACTTTGACCTCAACAATCCGAAGGATCTGTCGGGCTATTATACAGAGGAGCAGATCGCACAGATGGAGGCGGATGATACATACTATGATACGCTGAATTCCCTGTGGAGGAATTTCTGTATATCGGATACCTATGAGCCAGGCTCCACAGCGAAGGCGATCACGCTGGCGGCGGGGCTTGAGACCGGGCGGATCGTGGGCAACGAGACCTACAACTGCGGAGGACTCCTTGAGGTGGGAGACCACAAGATCAAGTGCAATGTCAGGGGCGGACACGGTACACTCGATGTGGGTGGAGCCCTGGAAATGTCATGCAATGTGGCATTCATGAAAATGGGTGAGGCGCTCGGCGTGAAGAATACCCTGCAGTTCGAACAGATATTTAATATCGGACTGAAGACGAATATAGACCTTACCGGGGAAGCGAGGACAGCATCCCTGGTTTATAACGAGAACTCAATGCGGTCGGCAGAGCTTGCGACAGCCTCCTTTGGGCAGGGCTACAATGTCACTATGATCGAGATGGTGACAGCTTTTTCTTCTATTATAAATGGCGGATATTATTATGAACCGCATGTGGTCAGTAAGATCACAAACTCCAATGGCGATACGATCAAAAACATCGAGCCCAGAGTGTTGAAACAGACGATCTCTGCAACGACATCAGAGCAGATGAGACAGTATCTTTACGCCACTGTGGCAGAGGGAACCGGAAAGTCAGCGCGCCCTGCAGGCTATGCGATCGGGGGCAAGACAGGGACTGCGGAGATGGCGGGGCGTGACAAGACCAATTATGTCGTCTCGTTCATGGGGTTTGCGCCGGCGGACGATCCGCAGATCGTCATTTACTGTGTGATCGACAGACCGAATGTGAGAGACCAGGCGCATGCGACCTATGCGACCGGAATCGTCAAGAACATCCTGACGGAAGTGCTTCCCTATCTGCATATCGCAAAGACGGAGGCGATGACGATCGCGGAGCAGGAGGAAGTGGACAATATCCTTGGCAATATCGTGCAGGGTGATGCTGCCGCCGGCGGAGACAGTGAAACCGGAGACGGCGGGCAGGCTGGAAATAATGGAAATTCCGCTGCCGGCGGTGAGAGCGGAGAATCCGGTGAGTCTGGGGAAGCCGGCGAAGGCGGAAACGGTGAATCGCCTGGCGACAGCGGAGGCGGCGGAACGGGCGAAGTGAAGCCGTTCTATATAGTCGATCCCGACACAGGGGAGCTGATCGATCCTGTGACCGGGGAGAAGGCAGAGATGGATTACAGTATAGAGGACAGCGATGTCCCGGAGCAGGGAAACGGCGGTGACGCCGAACCTCCTGTGGAGGATTAGGGACTGTTTTTGGCAGATCTGGTTCTCGTCATTTATACAGCGTCATAAAATAGTAGCAATATTAAATTTGTGATGATAGAGGTATAGATGGCGATCAGGAACAGCGCAGGAAGACGGAACATGACCGTACAGAAAAGAAAGACCTTTGTACTGTGTGTACTGTGTGTTGCAGCACTCCTGCTTCTGGGAGTGCGGGTGGGATATCTGATGATCCTGCGGTCAGAGCATTATACAGAGCTGGCCACGCAGCTGCACGAGAGGGAGCGCGATATCAAGGCCGCAAGAGGCAGGATCATTGACTCGACAGGAACGGTCCTGGCGGACAACAAGACAGTATGTACGATATCGGTCATCCACAGCCAGCTGGAGGAGCCTGAGAAAGTGATCGATATGTTGTGCCGGGAGCTGGATCTTTCCGAGGAGTATGTGCGTAAGCGCGTGGAGAAGTACAGTTCGAGGGAGCGCATCAAGAGCAATGTGGACAAAGAGACAGGCGACAGGATACGAAATTATGATATGGCGGGAGTGAAGGTGGATGAGGACTATAAGCGCTATTATCCGTATGACGATCTGGCATCGAAGGTGCTGGGTTTTACAGGAGGGGATAATCAGGGGATCATCGGCCTGGAGGTTGCCTATGAGAAGTACCTGACCGGCAAAAAGGGACAGATCCTGACATTGACGGACGCCAAGGGGATCGAGCTTGACGGTATGGGGGAGCGGAGGAAGGAGCCGGAGGCGGGAAAGGATCTGTATGTCAGCATCGATGTCAATATACAGCGGTACGCGACACAGCTTGCAAAGCAGGCGTATGAGACAAAACAGGCGGCAGGCGTGTCGATCATCGTCATGAATGTCAACAATGGCGAGATTCTCGCGATGGTGGATGTGCCTGAGTTCCACCTGAACGATCCATATACACTGATCGACGAGTTTCAGGTGCAGACTGTGCAGCCGGGAAGTACGGAGGAGGGGCAGGCTGAGGCCGGCCAGGAGAGCACGCAGGATCTGCTGAACAGGATGTGGAGAAACGGATGTATCAATGACACGTATGAGCCGGGCTCTACATTTAAGATCATCACGGCGGCGGCAGGACTGGAGAGCGGGGCAGTGCGGCTGGAAGACAATTTTTCCTGTCCGGGATTCATCATTGTGGATGACCGGAAGATCCGCTGCCACAAGATCGCAGGCCACGGTGCGGAGGATTTTACCCACGCGGTCATGAACTCCTGCAATCCGGTCTTCATCACAGTCGGCCTGCGGGTTGGCGCGGAGCGCTATTATCAGTATTTTACGCAGTTTGGATTAAAGCAGAAGACAGGGATCGACCTCCCGGGCGAGGCGGGAACGATCGTACACCAGCTGGATAAGATCGGCGAGGTGGAACTTGCCACAATGTCATTTGGCCAGTCCTTTCAGATCACACCGATCAGGCTGATGACGACTGTGGCGGGGCTGATCAATGGCGGAAATCTCGTGACGCCTCATTTTGGGGTAAAGGCGGTGAGCCCGGACGGGACGTCCGTCGACGAGTTTGTATATCCGGTCTCGGAAGGGATCGTGTCCTCCGATACAACGGAGAAACTGAGGTATGCGCTGGAACAGGTTGTGGAGAATGGCGGCGGCAAGAATGGCTATGTAGAGGGCTTTCGCGTAGGCGGCAAGACAGCCACGAGCCAGACGCTCCCAAGGGGAAATGGCAGATATATCGCCTCCTTTCTGGGGTTTGCGCCGGCGGATGATCCTAAGGTCATGGCGCTTGCGATCATCGACACGCCTCAGGGAACCTATTATGGCGGGCAGATCGCAGCTCCGGTCGTGCGGCAGCTCTTTGAGAATATACTTCCGTATCTGGAGGAGATCGGCTATGAATAAGAAAGGACATAGAGAAGATCATGGTGAATGTAAGGGATAAAAAAGTAATCGTTGTCGGAACAGGGAAGAGCGGCATTGGTTCGACGGTACTGCTCGAAAAAAATGGCGCTCTGCCAGTCATATATGACGGAAATGAAAAGACGGACACGGAGGCGGTGAAGGCATCGATCAGGGAGAGGCTCGGGCGTGAAACGGCGGCTGTCATATATACGGGTGCGTTCCCAGAAGAAATAACAGATGGTATCGAACTTGCCGTATTGAGTCCGGGAGTGCCGGTCGATGCGGATTTTGTGGTGTATATGAAGGAGCAGGGGATCCACATATGGGGCGAGATCGAGCTTGCGTATCATTTTGCGAAGGGCAGGGTCCTTGCGATCACTGGAACGAACGGAAAGACGACGACGACCTCCCTTGTGGGACAGATCATGCAGGAATATTATGACAGTGTTTACATTGTGGGCAATATCGGAAATCCCTACACCGATGTGGCGCCGCTCATGAGCGGGGATACCGTATCGGTCGCGGAGATCTCGAGCTTCCAGCTCGAGACGATCGAGGATTTTCATCCACAGGTATCGGCGATACTGAACATAACGCCCGATCATCTGAACCGTCATCACACGATGGAGAACTATGCGGCGGCGAAGGAAGCGGTGACGATGAATCAGACGAAGGATGACTTCTGTATCCTGAATTATGAGAACAGCTATACGAGAGCGTTCGGTGACCGGTGTCCGGCAAAGGTTGTGTATTTCTCGTCGATGCAGAGACTGCAGGATGGGCTCTACTATGAAGGGGATGAGATCTGTTTGGCTGCCGGCGGCGTGTCACAGCGCCTGCTGAACGTAAAGACAGATATGAACCTTGTCGGAGTCTGCAATATAGAGAATGTCATGGCGGCGATCGGGATCAGCATGAGCGCCGGGGTGCCGATGGAAAATATCCTTGCCACTATCAGGCGTTTTGTGGCGGTGGAGCACAGGATCGAGTATGTGGCGACCAGGCGGGGAGTCATGTACTACAATGATTCCAAGGCGACGAATACGGACGCTGCCATACAGGGGATCAAGGCGATGGACCGGCCGACGGTCCTGATCGGCGGAGGGTACGATAAAGGTAGCGCTTATGATGACTGGATCCAATGCTTTGACGGAAAGGTGAAGAAGCTGGTCCTGATCGGGCAGACGCGGGAAAAGATCGCAGAGTGTGCGGTAAGATGTGGTTATCCCGAAAAGGACATTCTGTTCGAGGATACCTTTGAGGCAGCTCTTGACGCATGTGTCCGGGAGGCGCAGGCTGGAGACGCAGTTCTCTTATCACCTGCCTGTGCAAGCTGGGGCATGTTCCCGGACTATGAGGTGAGGGGGCGCCGATTCAAGGATTATGTAAACAAACTGGAGGAGTGATAGTGTGGCAAGACAACTCATGGCAAGACAACCGGTGAGATTCCGGAGCAGCAAGCACAATATGGACTATGTCCTGCTGACGGTCGTGTTGTTTCTGGTTGGCTTTGGGCTTCTGATGATCTATTCCGCAAGTTCCTATGAAGCCGGGATAGACCACGATGACTCAGCTTATTACCTGAAAAAGCAGGCACAGTCTACGCTGATCGGATTTGTCGGTCTATATATCATGATCAAGTTTCCATATAAGGAACTGCAGAAATTTGATGTTATCGCGATGATCGTGTCTGCAGTGCTGATCGTGCTGGTCAAGACGCCGCTGGGGATCACCCGGAACGGTGCGAGCCGGTGGATCGATCTGCAGGTCATCACGTTCCAGCCTGCGGAGGTCGCAAAGATCGGTGTGATCATTTATCTGGCGAGTATCATACAGAGGCTGGAGAGCCTGGGAAAAAATGTTGTGCGGACGCCCAAAGGCCTCGCGATCATATTTATACCGCCCACGTTCATCGCCGGGCTCGTATACCTGCTGACGAGCAATCTGAGTTCGGCGATCATCATCATGGGGATCGCGGTCGCCATGGTCTTTGTGGCGGTGCCGGATTACAAGTGGTTTGTGGCGGCGGGGGTGACGATCCTTGCAGCGGTGGTGGCGCTGGTGACATATGCGTCCAATGTCGATGTGTCGAGCGGAAGCTTCCGTCTGGGACGTGTCGTAGCGTGGCTTCACCCGGAGGCCTACAGTACAGACAAGGCGTTTCAGACCCTTCAGGCGCTGTATGCGATCGGTTCGGGCGGTATCTGGGGAAAAGGTCTGGGACAGAGCATGCAGAAGAGAAAATTTCTGCCGGAAGCACAGAATGACATGATCTTTTCCATCATATGTGAGGAGCTGGGACTGTTTGGCGCACTGGCGATCATTCTGCTCTTTGTGGTGCTGATCTGGAGCTGTATGGTCATCGCCAACAAGACTGTGGACCGGTTTGGTTCGCTGCTTGTGGTGGGTGTGATGGCACATTACGCGATACAGGTGATCCTGAATATCGCCGTTGTGACGAACACGATCCCCAATACCGGGATCACGCTGCCGTTCATCAGCTATGGAGGCACCTCGACACTGTTTCTGCTGGCAGAGATCGGTATTGTGCTGAATGTAAGTAAGAACTGCCGGTAATTTTTCCCAGGATCACGCATATAATATTATGATTGATATGATATGTGGTGAAATCTATGGCCTGTTTTGGCGGAAATGATGTGTCTATAAGGATGGAAGGGGGAAAGCCGCTCGGCGGCAGGATATGGATACAGGGCTCTAAGAATGCAGCGCTTCCGATATTGGCGGCCTGTATGCTGATACCGGGAAAATGCCTGCTGCGGGGGTGTCCGGATATCACGGATATCGGATGTATGTGCAATCTCCTGAAAAGTACAGGGGCAGCAGTAAATGCGGCAGGCGTCAGGGGGGCATCGATCGGGATCGACACGCGCAGCGTGCGGGAGCACAGGCTTCCGGAAAAATACGTCTCTGCCATGCGCTCGTCTGTCATCATGATGGGGGCGATGCTGGGACGGCTCGGGGAGGTCTGCGTCAACTATCCGGGCGGCTGCGTCATCGGGGAACGGCCGATCGACCTGCATCTGCATGGACTGGAAAAGCTTGGGGCACAGATCTGGATCGAGGGAAATCATATTCATGCATATGCCGATGAACTGAAAGGGGCAGTCATCGACTTTCCGTTTCCCAGCGTGGGGGCGACGCAGAATGTGATACTGGCAGCCGTGACCGCACAGGGGACGACAGTCATCAAAAACGCGGCCAGGGAACCCGAGATCATTGAACTGTGCAAATTTCTGAACAAGGCGGGAGCGAGGATCGATTACTCTGGAACGCTGTTGAAAACAGGAAGGATCATCATACAGGGTGTGGAGCTGTCAAGGCTTCACGGTGTTGAGTACGATATTATCCCGGACAGGATCGTTGCAGGGACATATCTGTTCGCGGCGCTGGCAGCGGGCGGCAGGATCACACTGGAAAATATTCCCATAGGACAGCTGGACAGTATCTGTGATACGATAAAGGGGATGGGAGCTTCGATCGCTGTCGATCCCGCCCGGAATGAAATGGTGGTCGACGCGTGCGACCGCGACAGGATCGTCAATATCCCATACATAGAAACGGATGTATATCCGGATTTTCCGACTGATCTGCAGTCACCGCTCCTCGTGGCGGCCTGCATGGCAAAGGGGAGGCTCACAGTCAGGGAAAAGATCTTTTCAAGCAGGTTCCGCATCGTGGAGGAGCTGCAGCGGATGGGGGCAGATATCGAGATAAAAGGCGACACTGCGGTCGTGACTGGGGGAAACGAACTGGAAGGACGCACAGTCATAGCGAGGGAACTGCGCGGAGGCGCCGCGCTCGTCATAGCAGGTCTGTGCGCGTGCGGTATCACGACTGTGGCGGATTCGGGGTATATCAGGAGAGGATACCAGGATATTGCAGGGGATTTTACAGAGCTTGGGGCACGGATCAGCTATGTCGACTGATCAGTTACATTTATGAGGAAAAAGTCATGGGCAAACAGGACAATATCATAATAAAAATGCCGGATATAAGGGTTAAGATACGGGTGATCATCGTGCTGGGGATCATCAATGTGCTGCTGATAGCCGCATATTTTGTGCTGACACACTTTGCAGTCAAAACAGTCCAGGTTGACGGTAATAAACACTATTCTGCCGAGGAGATCAAGGCGATGGTCATGACAGGATATCTGGGCGACAACTCCCTCTATCTGACGTTGAAATACAAAAACAAGGGGATAGAGGGCGTTCCGTTTGTGGAGACGATGGATGTCATGGTGCAGTCAAACGACACCATCCGCATCACGGTGTATGAGAAAGCGCTTGCCGGTTATGTGCAGTATCTCGGAAGATACATGTATTTTGACAATGAGGGTGTCGTCGTGGAGACTTCCAAGGTTAAGACGAAGGGGATCCCGCAGGTGACAGGGCTTAGTTTTGACCATATCGTGCTCCACGAGAAGCTTCCTGTAGAGAATGACCAGATCTTCCAGAATATCCTGACGATCACGAAGCTCCTCAATAAGTACGATGTCCTGTGTGACAGGATACAGTTTGACAAAAGCTATAATGTCACGCTGGGCTATGGCAATGTGAAGGTCGCGATCGGTGCTTTGGACAATCTCGATGAAAAGCTGATGCAGCTTCCGCAGATCCTGCCGTCGCTGGCGGGAGAGAAGGGAACGCTGGATCTGCAGAACTATACGGCGGATCGCAAGAGCGTTTCTTTTGAGAGAGGAAAATAGCAGGAAAACATAAATTTAGAAAAGAAAAGTAAAAAATAGGTTGATTAATTGTAAAAAAAATTATATGATAAGTTAGATGGAATTTAATAGGAATTGTGAAGGAGGAAGGAAACTTGCTCGAGATTAGAT
>VSNO01000041.1 GCA_009774375.1 Lachnospiraceae bacterium | reverse complement strand
GCAACCAGAAATAATGGTACTGCGAAATCCCGCCTCTGGCGGAACCAGTAATAATCCCCGGAGGGGTAAAATGTAAATCCCCATTTGAAATGGGGGTTGCTAACTTGGATCATTACATAAGATGAACTATTCTATAGTTTATTTGTGTAAGGAAAAGATTTTGAGAAGTATCTGAAATTAAATGGAAAGCCTTTGAGTTTGGTGACTTGAAGGCTTAAATTGATAGGGGAAGAGGGCCTTATATATCTGCATCATATAGTTGCAAATAAAATAGTCTTGTATACATGGAAAAAGCTCTGTATTATTTGACTTCAATATGATAAAATTGAAGTCAAATAGTACAGAAAGGAAACCGTCACTTCTGGGCAAGAGGATATTATTGCGAAACGGTCGGTAATGTCAACGAAGAGACGATAAAGAAGTATATTCAGGAGCAGTACGAAAGGGATAGGATGGAGCATTAAAAGAGAGCCGCTTTTAAGCGGCTTACCAGTAAAGAAAGAACGGTTTGCTAGACCTCCTTTAGGCGGAAATGCAAAGGTTTTGCCCCAGGGGGGGGCTATCCTATTCCACCAGCTGAGCTGGTGGTTGAGCCTTTCGGCGGTGAATTAAACAAGGAAACAGCAACTTTGAGAGACAAAATAGGTCGAGAATGTGGAGAAAGAGGTTGCCGATGGAGAGAAGAGAGAATGAGAAATCATAGTTAATATCTGATGATTATTACATAGCCGAGGGGGGCATTTACGAAAATTCCTCGGCTTATTTTATTTTCTGGAGGTGATTTTATGATTAGATCTTTAGAAAATGCGGACATCATGCGTATCGCGTATTGTGAGGACGAGCCTGCGCAGGCGGCGCTTGTCCGCGACATGGTCATGCAGTGGGCGGGGAGCCGCAAGATCACGGCGGAGGTCATTTTGTATGAGAGCGCGGAGGAATTTTTGTTCAAGAATGAAACATTTCTATATGATGTCGTTTTCCTGGATATCGCGATGCGGCAGATGAACGGCGTGGAACTTGCGCGCGCGATCCGGCAAAAAGACAAAAATCTTCCGATCGCCTTTCTGACGGCGGACAGGACGTTTGCGATCGAGGGATATGAGGTGCATGCCGTTCGGTATCTGCTCAAACCGGTCACGGCGGAGAAGCTTGGCAGTCTGCTCGACGAACTGTTGGAGGCGGCAGAAAAGGATATGAATCTCTCATGTGTCGAGAAGATCAGCCGCGC
The DNA here is from genome assembly GCA_009774375.1 of Lachnospiraceae bacterium. Lineage (GTDB taxonomy): Bacteria > Bacillota > Clostridia > Lachnospirales > Lachnospiraceae > COE1. The sequence continues at coordinate 26,430 of VSNO01000041.1, read as the reverse complement.
GGAGTGTATGCTCTCCGACGGGACGCGGCTGCCGGTCAGCCGCAGTTCCTATCAGGATCTGAATGAGCGGTTCATACGGTATTACAGGGAATGAGGCTCCGCATATAGGCAGAGCGAAAGGAGCAATATATGAAGGAAATTAAAATCAGGTCATTGTGTGTGATCTCGATCAATGTGATCGGGGTGATCGGTCTCATTTATTTTGCCATTCCGTTTCTCGTCCACGATACCAGGATCGTTAATCCGAATGCAATGCTGCCTGCCGAAGCATGGGATTGGGCGGGGATGATATTGACGTTCGGTCTGGTGCCGCTTCTGATCGCGAATGGTTTCGGCTTTTTCTTTGTGCGGGGAAAGAGAAAGATAGTAAGATTTTTATTTTTTATTCCAAGTGTGGTGTGCCTGGTGATCGTGTATCATTACTGGACTCTGGCGATGGCTATGGGGTAAGGATCATGGTGATACTGTTAATTTTGTTCCTGCTTGTCATCATTGTCTGTCTGCTGTACCGCACGATGGATAAGGCATATGAGCGGCAGATCGCCGCGTACCAGAACAAGCTGCTGAAAAACCAGGTTGACGAGGTGCACAACATGTATCTCACGATGCGGGGCTGGCGGCACGATTATCACAATCATATGCAGTCTGTCAAGGCGTATCTGGCGATGGACAGTCTGGATGAGGCGAGGGCTTATCTCGACAGACTCGAGCAGGATCTTGACGACATCGATCTGCTGTTTCACACGGGAAATATCAATGCGGAAGCTCGACGAGGAGTACATCACGACAAAGCGCGGCAACCACGGGCATGGATTAAAGCGCATCAACAATATCGTGGACAAATACGACGGCTACATCAACCGCAAGAACGAGCCGGGCGTCTTTGTGACGGAGATCATGCTGCCGATATGATCCCATACATACACCAGACCATCCAGGTACAGATTTTTACCGTCTGTGCCTTTTTCTGTGCAAAAAAGGGAGAAAATGGTAGGATGGTGGCAGCGGAGCAAATAGGGGAAAAGAAAGGGAGAGAACAGATTATGAAGCAGCATTCATTATGGAGCAATTACCGGTACACGTATGGACCGCTGTGGCAAAAAAAGAAAAAGATCGTCCTCAGCACGATCGCGGAGGCGGTGTTCTACGTCTTTGTGCCGATCGTGGGAATGATGACCACGTCCATGATCATAGGCAGCCTGGAACAGGGGATCTCCATGTCAAAGCTTGTCCTGCTCGTCCTGGCTGCATTTGCTGTCTGCGGTGTGCTGAACATCGCAAAGGGGTATCTGGAGGCGCGGCGACGGGCAGTACATCGAGGCGAGGACCGAACTGTTCATCATGGATCAGATCGAGAAGGATCTGACAGTCAGCATGGAGCAGTATGAGGACGAGGAGATCCACAAATTAAAAGAAAAGTCGGACAACTGTCTGTGGGCGAACTTTTTTGGTCTGGAAGGTTTTTTCCGCCACAACAGTGATCTTTTGAAAAGTGTGCTGGGGCTTGTGGTCTATGCGCTGCTCGTGGGCAGCATGAACTGGAAGATCCTGGCAATGCTCATCGCCATGTCTGCAGTCAGCGCGGCGGCAGCGTACAGGGTGACGCGCTATTACCAGAAGATCAAGGATCCGGTCGCTGAGCAGCAGATGACGATGCACTATATCAACCGCGAGGTAGACGACATCCAGGGCGGCAAGGATATCCGCATTTTCGGGCTGGAGAGCTGGATCATCGGGAAGTTTGACGCGGCGATCGGGCGGTGCCGCCAGCTTCATTTTCGCTGGGACATGCGCTCGTATGGCAGCAATATCCTGGACACGGTGCTGGACGCGGTGCGCGACGTGATCTGCTATCTGTATCTGATACTGCAGCTCGCTGGCGGCATGCGTCTGTCGGAGTTTGTCTTTTATCTGGGGCTGATCGCCGGATTTTCCAACTGGATCGGCATGATCAGCAAAAGTGTGGCCGCTGTCAGGCAGGACAGTGACAGCATCAACGACCTGCGTGCCTATCTCGACCTGGAGGAGGAAAAGCCGTCCGGCGAGGCGGTGGACTGCAGTGCGTGGACGGATATCGAGATCGAGTTCGATCATGTCAGCTACCGCTACTGCGGCGCGGAGGCGGAGACGCTGCGCGATGTCAGTTTCCGCCTGGCGGCGGGCGAGAAGATCGCCCTTGTCGGTGTGAACGGCGCAGGCAAGACGACGATCGTGAAGCTGATGGCAGGGCTGTATCTCCCGACATCGGGCACCGTGTATGTCAACGGTGTCAGCACGAGGGATCTGGACAGGAAAAGCTATTTTGCCAGGCAGGCGGCTATCTTTCAGGAGCCGTTTCAGACCTCCTACAGCATCGGTGAAAATATCGCGCTGGCGGAGACGTACGACCGCGAGAAAATGTGGAAGGTGCTCGTGCAGGCAGGGTTTGACCAGAAGATCAGAAGCCTGGCAGGACAGCTTGATACCCATCTGGGCAAGGACATCGTGCCGGACGGCATAGGGATTTCCGGCGGGGAGCAGCAGAAACTTCTGCTGGCGCGGGCGCTTTACCGCGATGCGTCGCTCGTCATGCTCGATGAGCCCACAGCGGCGTTGGATGCGCTGGCGGAGACGGAGATCTACGAGAAGTATCAGACCCTGCTGCGGGGGAAAAGCGTGCTCTTCATCTCGCACAGGCTTGCCTCCACCCGGTTCTGCGACAGGATCATACTGTTGTCCGAGGGCTGTGTCGTAGAGCAGGGGACGCACGAGGAATTGATGCGGAAGCAGGGCGCATATCACGAAATGTTCCAGGTGCAGAGCAGATACTATCAGGATGCCGGGCAGGGGTCTGAAAAACCGGATGGATCAATTTCGTAGAAGGGGATCATAAAAGGGGATCATAGGAGGCGTATCATGAAGAAAAATATGTCGATACAGGAAATGTGGCACTATATCATATTTCAGACAAAGGCTACAGGACGATCAAGGCGGCGATCGTGATCGGTGCACTGACCGCGGCGGCAGTGCCCTATGTAAACAATACCTTTTACGCGGGGATACTGGACCGCCTGGTGCTCGCAGAATATGACACGGCTGTCATATATGTGGTGTGGATGGTGTCCGTGGCGCTTGTCCTGAAACTCGCCGCAAAGGGCTGTGAGCGGATCGTGGCTCACTACTGCAAGCCGTGTGCGGACGAGATCAAGAAAAGGACTGCGCGGAAGGCATTTACCATGGAGTATGAGATGATCGACCGGACAGAGACGCTGGAGGCGTTCCGCAGGGTGCGCGCAGGCGAGATCGGGATGGGCGGCGTGGAGCGCCAGCTGCAGACGATATTCGACTTTTTCCGGGAGCTTGCGGGAATCGTCTTCGCGTGCGGCTTTGTGCTGGTGCTCTTTGCCAGGACGGACAGTGACAAGGAGAATATGGCGGTGTCGGTGTTTCTGGCGGCACTGATGATCGCCGCGTTTGCGGTCGTGTTTGTGCTGAGCGATCATTTTTCGAAAAAAGAGGGCGAGGTAATGGTGGAGACAGCGCTGAAAAACGAGCATGTCAACACGCTGTCGGCGTATCTGCTGAACCTGATCAATAAGGAAACGTATGTGAAGGATATCCGGCTTTTCGGTCTGAAAGACTATCTGTACAAAAAGACAGAGGTGTTCCGCACGGTGGGGAGGATGTACACGGAGCAGGGATGTTACAGCGGCAGGTGCCGTGCTGTGCCGACCTTTGCCGCGCAGATGTTTGCGGCTGTCACGTATATCTGCATCGCGGCAAAAGCGATCGCGGAGGCGGAGATCTACGAGAATTTTAACGCGCTGATCCGGAATAAGACAGCGGTCTATATCTCCCACCGAATGAGCAGCTGCAAGTTCCGCGACCGCATCGTGGTGCTCGGGGACGGGCGGATCCTGGAGGAAGGGAACCATGAAACGCTGCTGGCGCAAAAGGGAACGTACTACAGACTGTACAGTGCGCAGGAGGCGTATTACGGACATTGTTAAAAAATTTTAACAGGAAAATTTAGGAACTATGGCTGGTTTGACAGTTTGAGTAGAGGTGTGGTACAATAATAGACGTTGTGCTGTGGTCGTAGTGTCATGCAGACAGAACCTTACAGAAAAGAGGCGTGTTGCCCCGTCTGTCCATACAGGGGCATCGTGGGAAGGGAGGCGGCGTGCTTATGGAATATAGTGGAAACGGCAGCTCGGACGTGGACAGCTGGAAGGAAGTCATCCTGGTATACAGCTCTGCGCTAAAGGAGATCGGAACCAAGCTCGAGATCCTGAATGACGAGTTTCAGCATGTGCATCAGTACAATCCCATAGAACATATCAAGTCGAGGATCAAGACTTCGGAAAGTATCGTGAAGAAACTGAAAAAACACGGTTATGAATCGACGATCGACAACATGATCCGGTATATCAATGATATCGCCGGAATCCGGATCATCTGTTCCTTTACAACTGATATATACAGGATCGCCGAGATGCTGGAGCGGCAGAGCGACATCAATATCCTGTCGGTGAAGGACTATATCAAGCGGCCAAAGCCGAGCGGTTACAAGAGTTATCATATGATCGTCTCCATCCCGATCTATCTGTCTGAGAAGCGGGTGGACGCGAAGGTGGAGATACAGATCCGGACGGTGGCGATGGATTTCTGGGCAAGTCTGGAGCATAAGATCAATTACAAATTTGATGTGAATGTTCCGGAGCATATCAAGACAGAACTCTACGCATGCGCCGAGATGGTGTCAGAGCTCGATGCGAAAATGTTGTCACTGAATGAGGAAGTCAAACAGCTGTCGTTGGAGATACCGCCGGATTGAGGGGGCTGATTTCTACAGCTCCCTGATCGGCACAGACAGGCACAGAAATGAGGAGTGCCCCAGTCATTCTCGAGAAATCAATCTCTGGAATGAACCGGGGCTATTATGAAAAAATTTATCTATGTGTAATGAAAACACTATGTTGTTGCTTGCTATGTTTCAATATTACCATTGGATTGTGAACAAAGTATGAACAAAATGTTAGTTTATTGTAAATATGCATATTGAGATAAAGGAACGATAATTGTTTCTATGCAAAATAAACAAAGATGTTGTAAGGGAGCCTGTTTAATGATAAGATGATATCAAGGTCAGGAAGGATACCAAGGGATATCGGATAGACACGGGAAAGGTACGGTTGAGGAAAATGGATAATTTCATGGACAAGCTTGCGCAGAAATTCAGCGCGCAGGAGATGATCAGGGCTAATTCCCAGGCAGAGGCGGAGGAAATGAAACGGCTGCAGCTGCAGGTGGCGGAATATGAGAAGATATTGCAGGAGATGAGAAAGCTCAATTACCGCAATACGGAGCTGGCAGAAAAGCTGGACATGATGATCGGGGACAATGCGGACAAGATTCAGGGCATGAAGGAGGACGAGCAGCGGCTGATCGCGGCGCTCCGGGACTTGACGGATGAGCAGACGAGGAACCGTGAGGCGGAGGAGGAGCGCATCCGGCAGGAGCGCGCGGCGGAGAGCCAGTCACAGACAGATCTGTCTGCAATAACAGATCTGCTCGAAGATAAGTTTCAGAAGTCCGATGATTTTGTGCACAAGGAGAATGTCAAAGTATACAGAAATGTGCAGGCCGTTGTGGTGGATGAGATCAAACGCTGCATGGAGAGCGTGCAGGGTGAGCGTGCGGAGCTGAAAAAAGAGCTGGCGGATGAACTGAAGAAGGAGCTGGGCAGAAAACTGAACAGTGTGCTGGTGTTCAGCGTGGTCTCGGCGGCGATCTCGACGGTAAGTGTCGTTCTGTGGGCACTCCTGGTGACGGGGGTGATCCGGTAGAGGATCAGGAGGGAGCGGTGATGGCAAAGATCGCATTTAAACCGGGAAACATGCTCTATCCGCTGCCGGCAGTGATGGTGAGCGTGGCGGACCGGGAGGGCAGGACCAACATTATCACGGTCGCGTGGGCAGGAACGATATGTACCAATCCGCCGATGGTGAGCATATCCGTCCGTCCCTCGAGGTATTCACATCACATGATCGCGGAGACGGGGGAGTATGTGATCAACCTCACGACGAGGGAGCTGGCCCGCGCCGCGGATTACTGCGGGGTGCGCAGCGGCAGGGATGTCGACAAATGGAAGGAAGCGGGTCTGACACCGCTGGGGTCGGACGTTGTGAAAGCCCCGTGTATAGCGGAAAGCCCGGTGAATATAGAGTGCAGGGTAGTGCGGACAGAGCAGCTGGGCTCACACGATATGTTTATCGCGGATGTGGCGGCTGTGCATGTCGATGACCAGTACATGGACGGGAAGGGGCGTTTTCATTTGGAGGACGCGAGGCCGATCGTGTACAGCCATGGCGAATATTACGATCTTGGAGAGAGGCTTGGCAGATTCGGGTACAGCGTGCAAAAAAAGCCTTGACGAATGGGATGAAAAACATTATCATAGAGTTGAAAATGCCACGAAGATGTAGCATCAGATTTTCTTTTACTGCGGAAAAGCGCGGAAAGAAAATCTGGTGCTATTTTGTTTATGGGGGTGCCCTATGAATCAGTTAGATAAAAATATCGCAGCAAATTTAAAGCGGATCAGAAAGTCCAGAAATATGAGCCTGGATGCGATGGCGGAGAAGACAGGCGTGAGCAAGAGCATGTTAGGCCAGATCGAGCGCGGGGAGTCCAATCCCACGGTGGCGACGATCGCAAAGATCGTAGATGGCATCAGGATCTCTTTCGAGGAGCTGGTCTATCCAAAACAGGAATCGGTGCTCATCATAGACAATGAGAAGCTTCCTCCTCTGCGCTCGGAGACGGGGGCGTATCAGGTGCGATCGCTCTTTCCGTATGACAGGCGCAGGAATTTTGAAGTGTACGAGATGAAAATAGAGCCGGGTGAGGGCTGTGGATGCTTTTTGACGGGTGAGGGGAACTGCGAGTACATCATCGTCGTGCAGGGCGTTCTGACGCTCGTGACTGCGGAGGGGACGTACGAGGTATCAGCAAACCACGCCATAAAGCTGGATACCGCCCGGGATCACAGCTATCATAACAGCGGCAGCAGCCAGCTGATCCTGAATCTGTTTGCGGCAGGCACATGATGCGGCCGGGGTATAAAATGCCTCTTTTTTTCTTTACATTATCCCCAAAGGCTGTTAAAATGATATCTGTCAGAAAATACAACAGATATTAAGGGATACGATATGCGTTTATATAAAAAAATCAGGCTGTGTTACATAGAGGCAGCCGCAGTCGCCCTGGCGGTCTGCGCGCTCCTGTTTCCGTCGATGCAGCTTTTTAAACATACAGGAGATAATTTTTTTACTGTCAGACTGAACGGAGTGGAGGTGGGAAGGCTCTCGTCGACAGAGAATCTTGACGATCTTCTGGTGCGCGCAAGGCGCCAGGCAGTCCAGGACATCGGCAGTGACGAACTGGTTTTTATGGATGCGGAGCTTGAGACGGAGGGAAGCGAGAAGCTCTGGGCAGCGGTGGACGACGAGGCAGATGTCGTGGAGAGGATGGCGGATGTCATGAAGCGCAGCAGGCGCGAGACACTTCACCGTTCCTATACCGTGAAAGTCAATGAGACCGCGGTCAACCTGGGGTCTTATGACGATGTGGACGAACTGCTTGAGCGGGCACTGGCGCCCTACGACACGCGGAACCAGTATCAGGTCGATCTCGAACTGGACAGCGACCGCGAGATCAATGTGCTGGAGGCAGTGATCTCGCCGCGGAACGAAGCGCTGATGGAGGACGAGCAATTCGATACCACCGCAGGTGTGACGGCGGAGCTGGAAGAAATGTTTGCCGCAGTGGAGCCCGAGGTGGAGAGAGGGTTCGAGGACTACACTGCAGGACTGGCAGATATCGATTATGCGGAGAAGATCGAGGTTGTGGAAGCCTATCTCCTGGAGGATGAGCTGAACACGGTGGAGGAGGCTGTAGACCTTGTGACGAAGGAGCAGGAGACGCAGATCATCTACAAGGTCGTTTCCGGGGACACGCTCTCGCAGATCTGTCTGACGAACGATATCCCCATGGACGAGCTGATCGCGATCAACGATGCGCTTGAGGATGAGAATACCATGATACGGGTCGACCAGGAGCTTGTGATCACAGTCCCGGAGCCGGAGCTTTCGATCATGTGGAAGGAGGAGCAGATATATACGGAGGATTATGAGGCGGAAGTGCAGTATATACCCAATGACGACTGGTATACGACACAGCGCGTGACGCTGCAGGAGCCGTCGGCTGGAAGACGCAAGGTAGCGGCGGTGATCGAGTACAGGAACGACCAGGAGGTCGGCAGGCAGATCTTAAAAGAACAGATCTATGCGGAGGCAGTTCCGAAGATCGTAGAGCGCGGAACGAAGATCCCCCCGACATATATCAAACCGATATCCGGCGGGAGACTGAGCTCTGGATTTGGAGCCAGAAGCGCACCGACGAAGGGTGCATCGACAAACCACAAGGGAGTGGACTGGGCGACGCCGATCGGCACATCCGTGGTCGCGTCCAACGCAGGCACTGTCGTGCACGCGGGCTGGGCAAGCGGCTATGGATACGCGGTCTACATCAACCATGCGGACGGCAGGCAGACCAGATATGGGCATTTGAGCAAGGTGTTGGTCAAAACCGGTCAGACGGTATCGCAGGGGGAGCGGATCGCCCTGAGCGGAAATACGGGCCGGAGTACGGGCCCCCATGTTCACTTTGAGATCCGCATCAATGGAAGTGCGGTCAACCCATTAAAATATCTAAACTAAAATAAATTTTTTGTGCAAAAAGGCCTTGTTATATGGACGAAACACCCGTATTTGTGCTGGGTGTTTCGTTAATATATACAAAAAATTTTTTCATTGGCAAAAGAAGCATAGCAGTCTGGCAGTTTACAAATGTACGAAAAAGGTATATAATCGTAAGAGTTTGATCCACGACTGCGGTAAAAAGCATTTCTGAATCGTGGAAGGCAAAGATGCAGGATCAGAATATAATACATAAGATCGGAATATAATATAGAAAATTTGCATATAAAGAATTTGCATATAAAAAATCAGGTTAGTTACTGAATATTCGGGCAATGTCAGAGTTGGAACAGATGTATCTGTGTGGAGACGGGCAAAAATGCGGCGGTCCCGCGGAGGGAGGCATCCCGCAGTTACAGGAAAATGATGAGGTGGACGATGGAACAGTACGCAATTAAGGGGGGAAGCCCTCTGGTTGGTGAAGTTGAAATCGGCGGCGCAAAAAATGCAGCACTGGGAGTGCTGGCCGCGGCAATTATGACGGATGAGATGACAGTTATAGACAATATACCAGATGTAAGGGATATCAATGTGCTGCTGCAGGCAATGGAGAGTATCGGTGTCATCGTATACCGGTCGGACAGGCATACGGTGAGGATCAATGCTTCTATGATATCGGGGCTCGTGATCGAGGATGATTATATCAAGAAGATCAGGGCATCCTACTACCTGCTGGGAGCCCTTCTCGGAAAGTACAGGCATGCGGAAGTGGCGCTTCCGGGCGGCTGCAATATCGGGAGCCGCAAGATCGACCTGCACATCAAGGGGTTCAAGGCGCTGGGAGCCAGTGTGAAGATCGAGCATGGGCTGATCATCGCGGATGCGCAGCACCTTAAGGGAGCACATATATATCTCGATACAGTGTCCGTGGGGGCGACCATCAATATCATGCTGGCAGCGGCGCTGGCGGAGGGGAAGACGGTGATCGAGAATGCCGCCAAGGAACCACACGTGGTGGATGTGGCGAATTTCCTGAATTCCATGGGAGCCAATATCAAGGGAGCCGGCACGGATGTGGTCAGGGTGTCCGGTGTCAGAAAGCTCCACGGTTCGGAGTATCCGATCATACCGGATCAGATCGAGGCAGGCACATTTATGTTTGCGGCAGCGATCACAAAAGGGGACGTCACGGTCAAGAACGTGATCCCCAAGCACCTGGAATCCACGACAGCAAAGCTCATGGAGATGGGATGCCAGGTGGAGGAATCGGACGACGCGGTGCGTGTCGTCGCGTCAAAACGTCTCCAGAACACGCATGTGAAAACGCTGCCATATCCGGGCTTTCCGACGGATCTGCAGCCGCAGATCGCGGTGTCGCTGGCGATCGCAAAAGGGACGAGCATCGTGACAGAGAGCATTTTTGACAATCGTTTCAAGTATGTGGACGAGCTGGCGAAGATGGGATCCAATATCAAGGTCGAGGGCAATACAGCCATCATAGAGGGTGTGGACAAGTTTACCAGTGCCAACCTGACCGCGCCGGATCTGCGCGCGGGGGCGGCGCTCGTGCTTGCCTGTCTCACAGCGGAGGGATTCAGCACAGTTGACGACATCAAGTTTATCGAGCGCGGTTACGAGGATTTTGAGGTAAAGCTTCAGAACCTGGGTGCACAGATCGAAAAAGTAGAGTCTGACAAGGAATTGCAGAAATTCAAATTAAAAGTCGGATAAGCCTATTGACATCATGTGCGAATTAGTATATGATATATCCGATATGACAATTCAATATTGTGAGTCACGCATACGTGAGATACTCTTATTCAGAGTGGTGGAGGTACAAAGGACCTGTGAAGCTACGGCAACCCCGTCATATTGGACGGAAGGTGCCAACCTGAGCGAGTTGCTATTTGCATATGGGCATATAGTATGGAATAGTTCGAACAATAAGAGGATTTGATTATCGAGTAACCAATCACTTCCGCTTATTTTGAGAAATAAGCGGATTTTTTTAGGAGGAATTACCAATGGAGAAGCTTTTATTTACTTCAGAATCAGTAACAGAAGGACATCCTGACAAGGTGTGTGACGCGATCTCTGACGCGATCCTTGACGCGCTGATGGCTCAGGATCCGATGAGCCGTGTTGCCTGCGAGACAGCGACCTGTACCGGTTTCGTGCTGGTGACAGGCGAGATCACGACGAAGGCGTATGTGGACATCCCCAAGATCGTCCGCGACACTGTCAAGGAGATCGGTTATGACAAGTCAGAGTATGGATTTGACGGAAATACCTGTGCCGTGTTCACGGCGATCGATGAGCAGTCGGGAGATATCGCGATGGGCGTGGACAAGGCTCTTGAGGCGAAAATGTCTGACGCGGGTGCGGAAAACGGGATGAGCGATGCCCAGATCGAGGCGATCGGCGCGGGAGACCAGGGTATGATGTTTGGCTATGCGACCAACGAGACAGAGGAGTATATGCCTTATCCGATCGCACTGGCGCACAAGCTGGCGCTGCAGCTCACAAAAGTCCGCAAGGACGGCACGCTGAAGTATCTGAGACCGGACGGAAAGACACAGGTGTCCGTGGAGTACGACGAGAACGGCAGGCCCAAGAGGCTCGAGGCGGTGGTGCTCTCCACACAGCATGATGACAATGTGACACAGGAGCAGATCCATGAGGATATCAGGAAGCATGTATTCGATGTCATTCTTCCCGGGGAGCTGATCGACGCGGACACGAAGTTCTTCATCAATCCGACGGGACGCTTCGTGATCGGTGGACCGCACGGCGATGCAGGACTTACGGGACGCAAGATCATCGTGGACACGTATGGCGGATATGCGCGTCACGGCGGCGGAGCATTTTCAGGCAAGGACTGTACCAAGGTGGACCGCAGCGGTGCGTATGCGGCGAGGTATGTGGCAAAGAATCTCGTGGCGGCAGGGCTTGCCGACAAGTGTGAGATCCAGCTCTCCTATGCGATCGGTGTGGCTCAGCCTACATCCATCAATATTGACACATTTGGAACTGGCAGACTGGGCAGCGAGAAACTGGTCGAGATCGTGCGTGAGAACTTTGACCTGCGTCCGGCAGGCATCATCAAAATGCTTGACCTCAGGAGACCGATCTACAAGCAGACAGCGGCGTATGGCCATTTTGGACGCAATGACCTTGACCTGCCATGGGAGAAACTGGATAAGGTAGATGTATTAAAGAAATATTTATAAACCGCTGGCTTCACTCTGGACGGAGAGCGGGGGACTGGTGATCGATACAGGATGTAAACAGTAACGTTTTGGATAATCACAAAATCGTCTCAAAAAAGAAACTCAATATCAATCCCAGTATGATAAAATAGAAGTGAACTGTTTTATCATGCTGGGATTTTTATGTGTGTGATAAAGATTCATTCTATAACAGTTTTTGGCAAAGGATAAAATGACGGCGCAGTTACAATGGGGGAATTGGAATGGTTGAGAAAAGTAAGAAATACTATGAGCTGCAGGCGCTTGATCTGTGGGATTTTCCTACGCTGATCAGAAAGGCAAGAGAGATACAGGGGATTACACTGGAGGCACTGTGCAGGGATCTCTGTTCATTTAGCATGATGGGTAAGATCGAGAGAGGTGAGAGGCTTGCAGGCAAAGAGCTTCGTGACCGCATCCTGGCAAGACTGGGTGTGTGCAGCGACGGATATGAGAATTTTCTGTTTCATGAGGACTATCTCGTGTGGAAAACGAGACAGCGCATCGTAAATGCGATCGAGAAATCGGATTTTGTCACAGCAGAGAGGGAACTGGCGATCTACGAGAAAAAGAACGGCGATTACAATCTGGAAAGACAGTTCTGTCTGGTGATGCGGGCGCAGATCATGCAGAAACGCCATGAGGATGCGTCTGTGATCGCAGGGCTCTATGAGGAGGCAGTGAAGCTGACAGTCTCCGATATTGATGACGTGTCGATCAAAGAACTCTGCCTCTCCGTGCAGGAGCTGGATATGATACTGGAGTATGAGCGGTGCTGCCGTCCGGAGCGGATGGCTTCGCGGTGCGAGGAGATCCTTGCCTATATCAGCAGCGAGATGTTTGACACTTACAGTTATGTGAAAATATTTCCGAAAGTCATTTACTACCTGTATCTGAGCACGGCGGAGGCGGACAGGGATTGGAACCGCCTGCTGCGTCTCAGCAATAAAGGGATCGAACAGCTGCGGACGACAGGGAGGATGTACTATCTCTGGGAGCTGATCGAGATCAGAAGAGAAGGTCTGACATGGCTGATGGATGGGATCGAAAACGATGAGGAGGGCAGGAAACGGGAATCGGTTCAGAAAGTGATCGATATGATGACAGAATGGCTCGATGCGCTCGATTTTGTCCACGATCTGTGCGGGACGCACAGGAAAATGGAGACATCCTGCTACCTGTACCAGCAAAAGGAAGCCTACTGTATCTGTGATGTCATCCGCAGAAGACGCGAGATGCTGGGCATGACGAAGAAAGCGCTCTGTGAGGGAATCTGCTCTGAAAAGACGATCGGGAGACTGGAAGCAAATAAAACCAAACCGAATATTGAGATTGTCAGGCTGTTGTTTGAGCGGTTGAATCTGTCGGGGGAGTATCAGCGGACACAGATAGTTACGAAAGATGTAAAAGCAAGTGTTATTGCCGGCGAGATAGGTGTATATGCAAATAAATGCGATTACAAAAAGGTTGAGGTATTGTTGGGAGAACTTGGACAGTACATATCTTTGGAAAATCCAATAAACAGGCAATATAAAGAGTGGACGGAAATCAGAATAAAGTCTGGCATTGGTAGGCTGTCGATAGAAGAAGCTATCCAATGTTTTAGAAAAATATTGGAGGATACAATACCATATGACGCAGTATTAAGGAACGGAGAGAGATATTTGACCAATGTGGAAATGCAGTGTTTACTTAATATTGCTATGTGCATTGGAAAATCAAAGGAAAATAAGGAATTAGATATTTTGCTTGAACTGTGTAGACAATTGGAGGCAGATGAAGGTATTCTTGAGCATATTGCAGCGTGGGAAGCAATTATGACTAATATTGCCAATATATATGGGGATAGAGGAGAATATGATAAATCGGATGTGATTAGTATAAGTACTATGAAGGAATGTGTGCACTGTTATAGAATGAACTTGTTTGATATGCAGTTGTATATTAACATATGGAATTGTAGAGAAAAAGGAAAGAAAAATATCCCTTTGAAACAGGGATATCAAGAAGATTTGTACTTAAAGAAATGTATTACTTTATGTCAAATAAATAAAGATCATACGCGAGAAAAAATAGTGAAAGAGCAACTTAGGAAACTTTTATCAAACCCTAATTAATATTGGAAGCCGGTTGGGCCAGGCATATCACTCAATGGAGCAATCCCGCCATTATCGTCCTGAGGAATTGTTCCAACAACACCTGCGTTCAATGTAACTGTAAGAGCCAGCAAAAACATAACACTCATCGCTTTTTTAAATGCTTTTTTCATGATTTATGATTCCTTCTTTCGTAAAATATAAATGAATATCAGGTCAATTGTTTCGTGAAAGACCAAGTGAAACAAATATGATCCATGTGACTTAACAGTTTCATTTAAACGCAGGAATACCACAAAAGCAATGCCCAGAGCTGTACAAACAAGACAGAGGGATTTGGACGGTTTTGGGCATTGAAAATGGTATGTATGAATGGTATACTGATGACCATTAATGTTATAAAGAAACTATTCTGGAGCATTCTTGAGAAATCATGTCTATCATCCGCACAGCGATCGATAAAGACCAGTATTGATGTACCGGCTGCGCAGTTTATCACATTATGCAATTGAGGCGCTGCGGTTGATTCCGCCACTCGGCGGTGATCGCTGGCAGATTGTGTCATACAAGTGTGATGGAAACCGTTTTTCAAATATGCAGTAGGAATTGCCACATGTCACGAAAGGGGGCAATTATGAAAACATCAGGTTATTTCATTTCAGCCAGGATTGACGATTTTGTCCTGTATTACAATTTGGTCAATGACACCCTGCTTCAACTGCCTGTCGATCGAAATGAAGGCTGCATCGAATGTCTGAAAAATCCAAACAATACCAGGTCGATCTATTGGAACAAACTGTATCAGGACGGATTCATTGTTGAGGACGATTATGACGAATTGAAGGAGATCCGACACAGACACTGGCGGACGGTAAACAGTGCAGATGAGTTAAATGTAACGGTGATCAGTACATTGAGATGCAATAGCGACTGTACCTACTGTTATCAGAGAAACCTGGATCTTGAATATGCTGAGATGACGGAGGAGGATTTCGACGGATTTTATGCTTTTTTGCTGGGAGCGCCGCAGAAAAATATCCATATCAACTGGTATGGAGGCGAGCCGCTTCTGGTAAGGGATCGGATACTGAGATTCTGTGCGAAGGCAGATAAGGATAAAAAGCATACATACAGCTACTCCATCTCGACAAACGCCTCGATCTATGATGATAGATTTTTCAGAATGATGGAGCGCTACAGATTGACCAATGTGACGGTGTCGATGGTCGGCACAGGAGAGATACACAATGGGCTGCGCCCGTCGGCGGAGTACGGATCGGACCGTGTGATCAGGAACATTATCAGCATGATGAGGCATACGAATGTAATAGTGAATCTAAATCTCTGCAAGAGCAATATCGGGAACATCAAAGAAATCTTCGAAGAACTTTCAGGATACAGACATTCATCACTTTCTTTTTCCTTTAGCCGTATCGTAAGCTATGAACATAGACCATGCGCGGAGATTGAGCTGGACGTCGACACGTATATGCAGCATGTGATCAGGCTGGCGAACTGGGCGCTGGATCATCAGTTCCGCGTCAGCGATATGAGCTGTTTTCAAAATATGGGTGTGTACTGCGGCGCTTATGCGAGGAATAATTATGTGGTTGGTCCCGGATTATACCTGTATCAGTGCGACCGCTCCTACGATCCGAAAGATTCCTTTGCACAGATCGCTGATGGTGCCCTGCGTTATCAGCCAAACGGCATTGGATGCGGGAACACCGAGCTTTGTCTGGATCCATACAAAGTGGACGAGTGCAATGCCTGCAGGCTGCTGCCGTACTGCAACGGCGGCTGTGATTATCTGAGAAAGATCGGAAAGAGTGCGTGTCCGCCGGAGAAAAATTATCTGGAGGAATACCTGAAACTGTATTACAGGATATTCTACGAGAGACGATGATCCTAAGGAGCTGTGGGAAAATATCCTCTTTCTACAGCTTTTAAGCTGCGGTTGATGTGATTACGAAGCGGAAGATCCTTACAAACCCCTGCCGATGTCTGGAGCATCTTGCAGGAAGGTTTTGTTTAGGGTTTTTCGCTTGTTTGTGTATACGTATATTTACTGTGGCATTTTGATGGAAAACGTGTTAAAATATAATTAATAAAGGAGATTCACATACGATGGAAGTTGATATTTTAATCGACAGGATCACGGACTGTCTGATCGATACGCGGACTGGCAGGGAAGTGGAGACATATTATCAGAGGCGTGAAACACCGATCAGGCCAAAAGACTATAAGGGATGGAAGTTTGACTTAGATTGTTGAAACTGCCCCGCACAATTACAGCCATGAAGGTATCTATGCAGGTGTAGGAGCACATTTACTTGCTATAGCGTGTCAGATAAGTCTTGATGCAGGGTGTGATGGTGTAGTGGCATTTACATCTAAGAGTGATCTGGGAGGACCGCTTACAGATGAAGAGGCAGAGGAATTCCGGGTCGAATAACAGGAAGGGGAAGCAGGGGTAAGTCCCTGCCTTTTATACATAGACTCGTGCAGAGGCGCACGAGCAGGGGAGAAAGTCATTCCCCTACTCGATGAAAAAGGAGCGTTTGGGTGGAAGGTGTCATTTTATTGCTGGAGGATGAGGAGAGCGTGAACCGCGGAGTGAGTTTCGCGTTGGAGAGGGCAGGGTATCAGGTATATGCCTGCGGCAGCATTTGTGAGGCACAGCGGGCGCTGGAGACGTATCGGCTGCAGATGCTGATCTGCGACCTGACGCTGCCGGACGGAAACGGGCTGGATTTTATAGAGAAGGTGCGAAAAGCCCGGAGCGATCTCTATATTTTATGCCTGACAGCCCTGGACAGTGAGACGGATTATGTCAGGGGGTACGGCGCAGGGGCGGATGATTATGTGGCAAAACCATTTTCATTGTCCGTGCTGACCTTGAAGGTTCAGGCGTATTTCGGGCGGAACAGGAAAGCTGAGAAGAGTGTGTTATCTTTTGGGAAGATACGCGTCAGTGTGCATGAGATGCGCGCGTGGAAGCAGGATGCGGAACTTCTTTTCACAAAGACCGAGTGGAGGCTGCTGCTGCTGTTTGTGCAGAATCCGAACCGGATCCTGTCCAAGAGTCAGATCCTGGGAGCGCTCTTTGACGCGGAGGGCGATTTCGTGGAGGAGAATACGGTCGCGGTCATGATCCGCCGTCTGCGTGAGAAGATCGAGGACGATCCGGCAAGACCGCAGCACATCAAGAATGTGAGGGGGATCGGGTATGTGCTGCGGATATAGATAGAGGAAGAGCAGCGATGAAAGGATAAAATGAGTCTGAGGGGGGATTCCAATGAAGAAAACAAAGGTATTGGCATTTGTACTGGCTTTCTTGTGCTGCTGTGTCCTGGCAGGATGCGCGGACATGCTGAAAAAGGAGGACATGGATCAGGAAGTGGAGCGCCTGATCGCGGCGTTGAATGAGGACGATGCCGACGCGGTCTTTCAGTCTATGTATCCGGGTGTCGTTAGCCGGGAGGAATTTGACGATTCCTATGAGACGATCCAGAGCCTCTGGGAAAGATCGGATGAACATACTACGAAACTGCGATCGATCAGCACGAACAAGAATTTTGACAAGTTTGGGGAATCTCTTGTCTGTAAGGCGCAATATTATGTGTATACCCAGGATCAGTCGTATACGATCACACTGACGTACCGGTCCGACGATATCGGAGAAGGGATTTACCGGTTCGATCTCAATGTTGGAGCGCACCCGGTGCTGATCAGTGGCGGCATCACGACTGCTAGTGAGAATTCCGCGCTTCAATGGGGACTATTGATCCTGAGTGCCCTGTGCTATGTCTTTGTGATCGTCACGGTGGTGGACATTCTGAGAAAACGTCCCAGGCTGTACGGGGTGTGGCTCGTGGCGGCGCTGTTTTTTCTGGGGTTTCAGATACAGGCTGCGCCTGGCAGTTTTCATCTGGGCGGGCATGTGAGCGCGCTTACCCTGTCCGCTTTTAAAATCTTCACAGGCGGCAGGCGGCTGTTTGTCTTTGCAGTTCCTGTGGGCGTTATCGTCTACTGGTGTATGAGAAAAAAGCTGTTGTCGCAGAAATTTAAGATATAAGATATAAAATCGTATGAAAAAAGGAAAACAAGCGTATCGATCATATGTGATAGCGGTATTTATATTGATCATGATGGCTCTGCCGACGGGGTTACTGATGGTTCAGGCGCGGCGCGGCTATGAGGAAAAGATGGAGATTCTCTATGCGGTCCTGCAGGACGAGGAAATGGAGTCCGTCGATATCGTGACAGGGCTGTTGAAAGGCCAGATCAAGGCAGAGTCTGCAGAGGTGGAGCAGCGCCTGGCTTTGTATGGATTTCACAGGGATTTTGCAGACCGTTATAAAAAGTCCCTGTATCTTGACTGGACAGTGATCGTTGTGATCTTTCTGCTGATGGGGGCGGGACTTCTGGCACTGCTTTTTCTGACGGACAAGAGACAAAAGCAGATGCGCAAGGCGGAACTGCTCGGACTGCAGGAGTGTGTGACCGGACTGCGTGACAGTGTCGGGGGAAGTTTATCCGCAGACCTGTCAGATTCGATCGGCAGTGAAACAGATGCGCATGCAATTGACAGCGGTCAGAACATGCTGGAAAACGTCGATGAGGATCTGGGGCGTCTGCTGATGGAATTTGCCGCATTGGCGGACAGCATCGGGCTGTTTGGCAGGCGGGCGGGTGCGGAGCGGGAGGGGACGAAGGCGCTTGTGACGGACATTTCGCATCAGTTGAAAACTCCGGTTGCGGCGCTTAAGACCTGTTTCGAGATCCTGCAGTCCGGCGGGTTGGATCCGGCGGAACAGCAGGAGTTTCTGGGGCGGTGCGGCGTCCAGATCCTGCGGCTGGAGGAACTGGTGTCGGCGCTGGTCAATATTTCGCGCATGGAGACGGGCATGATCAGGCTCAAAAAGGAGGAGCGGGATCTGTTCGACACGATTCTGCTCGCGGTGAACCGTATTTATCCTAAGGCGGAGGAGCGGGGGATCGAGATCGAGCTGGAGGCGGGGGAGGAGCTGCATCAGGTCAAGGTTCTGCACGATCCGAAATGGCTGTGCGAGGCGTTCCTGAATGTGCTGGAAAACGCAGTGAAGTACAGTGCGGGTCAGACGAAGATCACGATCCGCATGATCAGGCTGACTGTTTATGTGCGTGTTGAGATCGAGGATGCGGGCATCGGGATTCCACGGAGCGACTGGAACCGGATCTTTCAGCGGTTTTACAGGGGCGGCGCCGATGAAGTGCAGCGGGAGTCCGGCTCCGGCGTAGGGCTGTACCTGGCGCGTGAGATCGCATCGCGGCACGATGGGACGCTGGTCGTCGCGGCGCCGCGTCATGGGAAACGGGGGAGCTGTTTTGTGTTTCAGCTGCCATACTTGAGAAGCTGGAGATTTCCAGGGAGCATGTAAAACAGGGAAAGTGCAGGAAGGCGGATGAGATGATCTCACGGAATTTCATTTTGAGCAGGAGTTGATATTATATGGAAGAACGAGATCCGGAACCGATCGATAAGAAAATAAAAGACATGGCGGAAACATTATGTGAAGACTGCGGCGGACATGATCGGTTTAGCGGCGTATGTATGATAAAATGCAAAGGACACACTGCATTTTCAGGGGCGTATGGTTTTGCAAACCGGGCATTTAAAATACCCAATATTTGATACGGCATCTATTACGAAAGTGTTTACGGCAGCGGCCGTTTTGCAGCTTGTACAGGAGAAAAAACTGAAATTGTCAGATCACATAACGCAGATTATCGACCTGGAAGGAACGGAGATTTCTCCGGATGTTACGATCGGGCAGCTATTGAACCATACGTCCGGCATTCATGATGATGCGGAGGAGGAAGCGGGAGAACAATATTCCGATCTTTTTGTCACTTCGCCTAATTATGCGATCAGGGAATGCAGGGATTTCTTGAAAAATTTTGCCTATAAGAAGCCTAATTTTGAACCGGGTACGGATGTCCGGTATTGTAACTGTTCCTATGTCCTGCTGGGACTTGCGATCGAAGAGATCACAGGTATAAGCTATCGCGAATATGTGACAGAGAATGTGTTCCGAAAAGCCGGAATGAGAAATACGGCTTTTTTATCAATGGATTCCATCAATGAAAATACGGCGGAAGGTTATCTGAATGTGTACAATGAAGACGGAGAAGTAGTTGGACATAAGAAAAATATTTACTGTTTTCCGCCTGTGGGAACACCGGATGGAGGGGCGTATACAACGGCGGAGGATATGAATCTTTTTCTGGCCGCAGTACAAAAGAAGATCCTGCTCGACGATACACATGCAGAACTGTTTCTGACGGCTCACTGCCCATATACGCGGGAAAAGGGATGGTGGGGGATTCCCGGATTGTATGAAAGAAACGGTTATGCATTTGAGTTTCTTTTCCTGCCGGATCGGAAAGAACCCTTCTGTATCTACAAAGACGGGCAGAATGACGGCGTTGCCGCCAGATTTAACTATTATCCGAAAGAAGACATATCTGTGACAGTCCTGTCTAATCAGGACTGCGACGTGTGGGATCTGACGAGGCAGATACAGAGAGAAATATATAATACGTTTTATGCGGTATCGGATTGAGGGGAAAAGTCTTACAAAACTGTAAGACTTTTTTCTGTTTCTGAAAGCAGATTGAAAGAAAGGTGTGGGATAATGAGGTAAGATGTTTATATGCATAAAAAAGGAGGCGGTTTTTGATGAATACGATCTTAAGAACGGAGCATCTTTGCAAATTTTACGGATCGGGAGAGAATGAGGTGCGGGCGGTGGACGATGTCACGATAGCTGTCGGGCGGGGCGAGTTTGTGGCGGTCGTGGGAAAGTCAGGTTCCGGGAAGAGCACGCTTTTGCATATGATGGGCGGTCTGGATGATCCGACGAGCGGGAAGGTGTACGTGGGGGACATGGAACTCTTTTCATTGAAGGAGGACGCCCTTGCCGTCTTCCGCAGGCGCAGGATAGGGTTTGTCTTTCAGGCTTTTAACCTGGTCTCGTCGATCAATGTATGGGAGAATATCGTGCTGCCAATCGGACTGGACGGGAGAAGGGCCGATACGGCTTTTGTGAAGGATATCGTCAGTACCCTGGGGCTGGACAGCAAGATCCACAATCTGCCCAACACGCTGTCGGGCGGCCAGCAGCAGCGCGTGGCGGTCGCGAGGGCGCTGGCGTCAAGACCGGATATCGTGTTTACGGACGAACCGACGGGAAATCTGGATTCGAGGACGGGCGACGAGGTGATCGGGCTGATGAAGATGTCCGCGCAGAAATACGGGCAGACGCTAGTGATGATCACGCACGATGAGGATATTGCCCAGCTGGCGGACAGGACCATTGTGATCGAGGACGGAAAGGTGGGGGAGATGCGATGCGGACGATAACGGGGCTTGCGAGGGCAAATGTGAGAAAGGACAAAACAAGGAGTATCCTGATCGTCATATCGATCGCGCTCACGACGCTGCTTCTGACGGCTGTTTCCGGTGCCGGGTATGGCATTATCGGGATGCAGCGGGCTAATGCGGCGGAGCTTTACGGGGAATTCTATGGCATATACAGGGACGCGACAGCGGAAAATATAGCGGAGATGGCGCGGCAGGCGGTGTTTACCGAGATCGGGCGGAGTGCGGACTATGCGGAGGTGGACAGTGACAAAACGTTGATACTGACCTTTATGGACAGGACGGCGAGGGCGCTGTCGCACATGGAGCGTTCGATCGCGGAGGGGCGCTATCCGCAGGCTGAAAATGAGAGCGCCGCCGCGCCGGGATTTTTCAGAGAGCTGGGGATTTTGGATCCCCGGATCGGAGACACGGTCACCCTCGCGTTCCGGACGGATCTGAAATCGATGTATCAGCCGGGAGAGTTTGTCATCTGCGGATTTTTTCGGCAGTCTGATATCGAGACAAATGTAATGGCGGCGTGTACATCGGAAGCATTTTATGAGAAGTGCGTCGCAGGGGAGGACAGACGCTACAAGGTATTGTTCCGCCTTGACGACAGTGTGGGGATCACATTTGACAACAGGGAAGAGGTGCTCAGGAAACTTGCGTCGCGCTGCGGCATTGACGGGCGGAATGTGGCTGCCAACGACAATTACCTGAGGTGGAAACTGGATCCGGGAACCGGGACGATCGCGGTCTGTGCGGTGGTCTGCGCCGGTGTTGTTTTCTTTTCGGTGATCGTTATCTACAATATCTTTCAGGTCGGTGTGATCCAGAAGATCCAGGAGTACGGGAGGCTGAAGGCGGTCGGTGCCACGAGACGGCAGATGCGGCAGATCATTTTGCGGGAGGGCATGTACCTGGCGTGTATCGGTGTGCCGGCGGGGTTGCTGCTGGGAACTGCTGTTGCGCGGTCAGCGCTTGCCCTGATCATCAGGGATATGAACGCGGGCGGCATTGCCCTGAAAATGACAGGGGTGTCCGTTTTGAACGTGCCGTTGCAGCTGATGATGGCGGCGCTCTCTTTTTTGACGGTATGGATTGCATTGAAAAAGCCGATGCGTGTGGTGGCATCGGTCTCCGCGGTAGAGGCGATGCGCTACCGGGAGCGCGGAAAGGGCGGAGGCATGCGAAGAGGAAAGCGTGAGCTGAATGTTGTCTCGCTGACGTTTGCGAGCCTCGCGGATCACAAAAAGCGCGCGGTATCGACGATCCTGACAATGGGATTGTCCTGTGTGCTGTTTGTCGTGCTGGCAAACTGGCTGGGAAATATGGACGCGGAGTACATGGCGAGGGGTGAGGTTTGGCATGGGCAGTTTCAGCTCCAGTTAGATTTCAGAATGGAGGACGAGGCATATCCGGAAAATAACCTGGATCATGTCCTGGAGAAAAATCCCCTGAATGACGATCTGATCCAGGAGATCCGGGAGATCCCCGGCGTGACAGAGGTGCGGACACAACATATGCTCTATGGGACGCGGCTGGATGCACAGGGAAAGGAGACGGGGGACGTGTACGGCATATTAGTGCTGGACAGGGAGGATTTTGACAGGCAGGTAAAAAACGATGAGGTCAAAGGTCTGGACTATGATGCGATGAGCGCGCAGGATGCAGTGTGCTATGGGACGGGATATTATATGGAAGAAAACGGATTTGAGATCGGCGGGAGATATCATTTTTCACTGTACGACGGTGTGGAGGAGAAGGCGTGGGATCCGCAGATGGCCGGGACGTTCCGGTATCTGGGGGCACACATGGCGATGACAAAGGATACGTATGACAGGCTGGGATTTGCGGGTGTCACTATCTGCGATATCTGGATCGACTGCGCGCCAAAAGATGTGGATACGGTCAGAGAAGCGCTGAAACGAATGACAGAGGGAGTGGAACACATCAAGATGGACAGCTACCAGGATCAGCTTGCGGTCGCAAAGCTTTCCATGCGCGTCACAAAACTGCCGGCGTATCTGGTCTGCGTGATCGTGGCATTCATCAGTTTTATGAACATGGCAAACACGATGATCACAAGCATTGTCACGAGAAAGCAGGAGTTCGGGATCCTGCAGGCGGTCGGCATGACCAACAGACAGCTTGGCATGAGCCTGCAGTTGGAGGGGCTTATCTTTAGCATTGGCACGGCGGCAGTGTCGCTTGTCGTGGGGATCCCGCTGGGGTATGCACTGTTCCGGTATTGCAAGGTTAATTCTTTTGCAGGGCTGGGCATCTATCACTTTCCGGTCGGGGAAGTGCTGTTTTTGTTTGTTTTCATAGGCGCACTGCAGGCGGTGCTGTCCTTTGTCCTGAGCAGGAATGTGAAGCGGGAGTCGCTGGTGGAGCGGATCCGGTATCAGGGATGAATCAATTTTATGCGTTGTAAAATAGATTTTCATTTGTTATACTGAAAAAAGGAGTAAAAGGGCGGAAGCTTCATGAGAGGTTATTTTTGAGATCCTGGGAAAAACATGCAAAAATGAAGCAAGATTGTTTTATGATAGAAAATGGATATATACTGGCGGTCGAAAAGACTGACCACCAGTATAAAATGATGCACACAGCCGCATAAGGAAATATGCTGCTTCGCGGCTGCGGCTGGCGCGATACTCACGGCAGATCTTATCTGTCGTGAGTATCGTATAATTGTTTGAGAAAAGGATTCCCCTGGCAGTTTGAACTGCCAGAGGAATGTGTTCGGATATCGGTGCATGTGGTCTGGAGAGTAAATAGCGACAGTATGGTTATAATGTATTAGAGGATTTGAGATGACTATCATAAAATAGAGGTGCCTATGGAGCAGATGAAATTGTTGGGACAGGAGAATCTGGATAGAGAAGATTTGAAAAAGGAAGATTTGAATAAAGAAGTTTCGAAGCATATAAGTTTGAATAATATAGATCAAGAAAATATAGGACAAGAGAACTTGAAGCAAGAAAATACAGATCAGGAGAACTTGGATCAGGTAAGTTTTGATCATTCAGATAGAGAAATTTTAGATCAGGAAAATATAGATCAAGGAACTTTGAGTAACAAGGTTCCACACAGGAAGTCTGTAAATGCAGATAAAAAGACTTCAAATAAAAAGCGGTGGTTCTGGGTGGCAGGGTTTTGTGCCCTGACAGCGGCAGTGATCGTCACGGGGTTGCGCGTGCTGCGCAAGGAGATTAAGATCAATCCGATCGTGGCGGAGGGATATGAGGTTCACGGCGTGGATGTGTCCCACTATCAGGGGACGATCGACTGGGACGTGTTATCGCAGGATCTGGACTTTGCCTTTATCAAGGCGACGGAGGGAAGCACGCACGTGGATGACCGTTTTCAGGATAACTGGCAGGCGGCAGAGCAGACGCATCTGTATCTGGGCGCCTACCATTTTTTCAGTTTCGACAGTGAGGGGCACAGGCAGGCGGCGTCCTACATTGACACGGTGGGCAGTCTGAACGGAAAGCTTGCGCCGGTTGTCGATGTGGAATATTATGGGGACAAGAGGAGCAATCCGCCGGGGCGCTCCGAGGTGATCGAGAATCTCAGATCGATGCTGGATACGCTGGAGCAGCACTATGAGATCAAGCCGATCATATATACGACTTACACAGTCTACAATGACTATATCAAGGGGGAATTCGAGGAGTATCCGCTGTGGGTGCGGAGTGTCTACTGTCCGCCGTCTGTCCTCTTTGGGAATAAATGGAGTTTCTGGCAGTATATGGATACGGCGATGCTCGACGGCTATGCGGGCGACCAGAAATACATCGACGTGAATGTGTTCAAAGGGACAAAGCAGGATCTGGAAAAGCTGATGATACAGAAGATCATGTACTGACTGGGAGAAATGCCTGGCTGGAGACTTCTGAAAAGATTAGCGATACACAGGTGGAGGAGAAAGATCATATGTCAGATACGAAATACGAACCAGCGGATATAGAGGTTTATATCAAAAACAAAGGGCTGGTACTGAGGGAGAGATCCCTGATCGCCTATCAGCACTCTGACGGGAAGATTCTTGCAGTCGGGACGGAGGCGGAGCAGATCGCGCAGCAGAAGCGGGACGGAGTGGTGGTGGTATCGCCATTGCGCCGGGGAATGATCGCCGATTACCGCGCGGCGGTACGTATGTTTCGTATCATGTTGGAGCGGACTTGGGGAAAACGACGCTTTCGGAAGCCGCATATCGTTGTCTGCGGTGTTGCTCCGGATATTACAGAGGTGGAAAAGAAGGCGCTGGAGGATTTGGTGCTTCAGCTGGGCGCCAGGGAGGTCACATTTTATGATGGCGGTTATGAGACGTTTTCAAAGGATATGACGGCGCATCAGCCTGGGAAGCCTGCGGAGTATGACATTTTTATCAGGATCGCCAAGTATGTGCCGGAGCGGTATGTTGCAGAGGCGATCGGCGATATTCTGCAGTATGCGCGCCGGCAGGGAATATCTGCGGACCGGGTCGGGGCGCTGCTGCAGGAAGTTCAGAGTGATGGAGCAGCAGAGTATTGAAAGGAGTTGGATCATGCAGTTTCAATATTGTCCCCATTGTGGGAAGAAGGCGGAGATGAGGGAGATCGGTGACGAGGGTGTGATCCCGTACTGCGCACAGTGCGAAGTGCCGCTGTGGGATATGTTCACCACCAGCATTATCGCGGCAGTTGTGAATGAATGCGGCGAGGTGGCGCTGCTGCGGCAGAACTATGTCTCGACAACGAACCATGTATGTGTCGCAGGGGTCATGAAGCCCGGCGAATCCGCCGAGGACACGGTGGTGCGTGAGGTCGGCGAGGAATTGGGACTGGACGTGAAGTCAGTGTCATATGTGAGGAGCTATCCTTACGAGAAAAAGGATATGCTGATGCTCGGATTTCAGGCAGTTGTGGAAAAGAAAGATTTTGTGC
>VSNO01000040.1 GCA_009774375.1 Lachnospiraceae bacterium | reverse complement strand
TTCCGGAACAATCTGCAATACCAGTTCTATGCTTGCTGTATTTCCCTCAAAACACTTTGTGGATCCGGAACCTCCTGCATACATCCGATTCATGAAAGTTTATTTCCCATTTCTGCCATAATTATGATTTCCTTTTAGAAAGATATGGAAATCATTATAAAAATATTAAATCATGCATTTACCGTGGGTATTTGTGTCTGTTGATTGACAGGATACCTGTATTGTGTTATCCTACAATTAGACAATTGTCTAATTGTATTGCGGATTGGAGGCGGAAATGTTGGAGGAACAGTTGATCTATCTGGCCGGAACGATGCTTGTTTTGGATGGTGTCATCCTTGCGGCGTGGGCAGTACCGCATTTGACTGGGGTGAGGATCGGTTACAGATGGAGAAAAATATTGTGGCTGATGCTGGCTGTGTGCCTGCTGGTTCCGGTGCGCCTGATCATGAGCGGGATCTATGAGGACAAGCCGCCGTACTTTGTGCAGATTGATGTGCCCCGGATCTATGGGATGGGATCAAACGCAGAGAAGGCGGACATCCGCCAGGTGCAGGCTATAAAATCGCCCGAAGTACAAGGGGAGACAGGGGAGGCAGACGAATACGGGACGGATGACAAGGATGATACGGATAGTATGAAAGATATCAAAGATCATGAAGATATCGCAGATCAAAAAATAGCGCAGGGAGTGGAAGATTCGTTCATCACTGATCTTACGGAACCATCGGTTCTGCATGGGGGACTGCCAGGCGGGCAGTGGGTTTTTATTATGATATGGATATTTGGTGCTTTGGCACTCATTGACTTCCATGTCATCTGTTATCTGAAAGTGCGGGAACAGATCCGAAAACAGTCGCGTCACTGCTCAGACCAGCGCCTTTGCGGGCAGGTCGAAAGGATATGCGGGGAATATCGCATCAGGTCGGTTCCGCGGATTTTCATTTGCAGTCATATCCGCTCGCCGATGCTCTTTGGCTATTGTCATACACGGCTGCTGATGCCGGACAGACCCTATGACGAGACGGAGCGTGGCATGATCGTTCGCCATGAACTGCAGCACCAGAAAAACAGGGATCTGTGGTATAAGCTTCTGATGATGCTTGTGTGCGATCTCTACTGGTTCAATCCGATTCTGCTGCTGATGCGGCGGCTGGCCTATCAGGACGTGGAATGCGTCTGTGATTCGCAGGTAATGCGGCGGCTGTCCGTCGATGATCAGAAACGCTATGGAAACATCGTATTGGATCACATGGCCGAGACCGACGAAAAGGGTAGCGGCTATATTGGTTATGGAACGTCGATATTTACCGGAAAGAAAGCGGCAAGGCTGAGGATCAGGAATATGTTTGCGAAGAAAAACAAATGGGGATATATCATTATGGGGGTACTGGTTCTGTGTGCCGTGGCGGGCAGCAGCATGTGGATGCTCTCGGGGCATGATACGGTTTTGGACGGTTCGGAACAGAATCCTGCGTCTGATGAGTCGGATCGGAGTCCGGTTCAGGATTCGGATCAAAACAGCGTGTCGACAGGGCAGGATATGGGGCAGATGGATCAGGATCGTGTGGTGTTTACCGAGGATCTTAATGATCTTTACCGTGCAAAGAATCTGGACTGCACAAACTGTTATACGACAGAGATCACGCGCGGCGGCAATCACTACTGGATCGATGGGCAGGGAACACTTTGGGGGACCGGACCGAGCGAATACGGGCAATTGAAGGAAGTGCGTGAAGATCTGACCTGGATCAAAGAACCCGTGGAGATCGCACGGAATGTGAAACATGTCGATTTTTCCGGGGAGTATTTTGTGATCTTTCTCACGGAGGATAACCAGCTCTACGGTTTGGGCGGAAATCCCTCGGGTGTGCTGTCCATGCCCACGATGGAGGATTATCAGTTTATCATCACGGAACCGGTTCTGCTGATGGAGAATGTGATCTATGCGAAGTGCGGCTATTACACTGTCATTGCCCTGACACAGGAGGGGGACATCTACATGAGAGGCCAGATGGAGTATATACCATATTATACGGCTAAACAGGGGCCGCCAGTAAATTTGATGGAAAATATAAAATATGCGTCCTGGCCGGTCGAAGTGCTGGAGCATGCAAAATACGTGACTTCGTATGACAGGACGTTTGCCGTGATCGACAACAATAACAGTCTGTGGACATGGGGCGATAACCAGTTTGGTCAGTGCGGTGTCGGGACTTTTTCCGATCAGATACAGACACCGCAGAGAGTGATGGATGATGTGGAATGTGTGTGGATCGGACAGGCGGCGTTTAACAACACGGATGAGACTGCGGTGCGTGCCCGGGAGAATCTGATCGTTTTGAAAAAGGACGGGACATTTTACGGCTGCGGGGAAGGCATCGGAACAAAGCACCTGCTCAGTGGAATTAATGATCTGGATGAGGCACAGGAGGTGACGGCATCGGAAAAGCTTGTGCCGGTTTCCGTACAGGAGTATGTACCGCCAGTACTTCCCGACCTCAAGGAGGTGCAGCTGCAGTGGACGGAGGAGACGCTGAAACAATTTTTGGATGAACATGATGTGGACTATACAGTCGGATATACGGATGAGGGAAATTATCCGATCTACCATGCCAATCAGGATACGTGGGAATTCATATTTGATCATCAGGGGCAGCTCGGCGTGATCGGAAGCACAAAATGTGACGAGATGTGCAAAGGTCTTTTGGCGGAGGGGGATTCCTTACAAAAAGTTACCGAAGTCTATGGAACCGATTACAGGAAGCATGATCTGGGGTGGGGCTACTCCCAGCTCAGGTATGAGGAAGAAGAGTACAGTTTCTGGATCGGTATTTATGACGATTGGGGCTGCGCCAGATTTGAGAAGCATATGAAAGGATTTGACATATGAGAGAGTGTATTTTGTCGGGAAAGAGAATTCTGGCAGTTATGCTGTGCTGCACGATTCTGCTCGCGGGCTGTGGCACACAGGTGTATCCTGAAAAAGAAGCAGAACAGGTTATCCGAATGGAAGTTTTGGACGACGGATTTGGAGAAGCGGATTTACAGACGGAGGAGTGGACAGAGCCGTTTGAATTATCAGGACAGCCTGAACCGTCAGAAGCGGAAGTGTTATCGGAATCTTTTGAAATATCAGGACAGCCTGAACCGTCAGAAGCGGAAGTGTTATCGGAACCGCTTGAACGGTACAGTGCGGACTGGTCAGAGGAACGTCTCCTTGAGGAGATCGGGAAGCGCAGCATATACCGGGAGCAGTGCGCTTACTATGGCGAGTGGATGGATTATATGGAGAACGTCAGGGAAGTGCGGGACATCGCGATGTATGTGGAGCCGCTGTATGCTACGGATGTAAACGTTTATTCCAAAGAGGATTTTGAGGGTGTCCCGCCGTTGATCCTGCATCTTGCCAGGAATGAGATCTATGCCAGGCATGGATACATTTTCAGGGATACGGACTTATACAGTTTTTTTATGATACAGGTCTGGTATCTGCCATGTGTTGCGCCGGAGGAGTTTGATGACAGTGTTTTCAGCGGGACGGAGCGGCATAATCTGGAGCTGTTGAAGGAAATAGAAGGGAAGCAATATGAAGAAAATACCTGATGCGGAACTGGAACTGATGATGGTGATCTGGGACTCGGAACAGCCGGTTTCCAGAATGGATATTGAGAGGAAAATGGAAAACCACAGGGATGTCGTGCCGAGCACGATCCTGTCGCTGCTCTCCAGGCTGGAGAAGAGGGGATTTCTCAGGAAAGAAAAGCAGGGCAACGTCAATTATTATTCTGCGCTGGTCGGGAAGGCAGAGTATCTGCAGGCGGAGGGGCAGCGCGTGCTGGACAGGATGTTTGGCAGTTCCCTCAAAAATTTCGTAATGGCGCTGTATGACGGCAGAGGACTGAGCGAGAAGGAGATCGAGGAACTGCGGGCGCTGATCGACGAACAGACAGGACAAAAATAAACAGGAGCAGATCGTGAAAAGAATCGTAAAAGCAACACTCATATCGTTAGGGATTTCTATATTTTATATGGTACTGTCAGCCGTGCTGACGATCACGGAAGATTCACTGCAGCTCTCGCTGCGCACATGGGTCGATGTCCTGGGAAAGATCATGACGGCTTTGGTCACGCCGCTGTTTGCGGTCGTCACGCTGGCAGTCTGGATCCATAAAAGGGAGCGGATCCACTCTGTGATCAGGGGGATCCTGACTTTGACCGCGGGGGCGGGGTATCTGTTCTGGGCATACTGGACGATCCTGTTCATCGCCCTGGGCGTGCAGGAGGAGCGGATGCTCGCGCCCGGCCTGCTGGTGACAAACGAGTCGGGGTTTCTCAGTAAATCGCAATATGTATATTACCGCCCGGTTGCCGTGTTCTTCAAGACGCCGGCAGAGCTTACGGATGAGATCAGACAGGAATATCTGGAAAGGAAGTACAACAGGGAATTTGTGACAGATGTGTCAGGAAGCGGTTTTCTGTGCGACAAAGAATTTCCTGAGGTGAGGGTGTCTGTCTATCTGGGCGGGATGGCATTAAATGATGATTATGTGCGGCAGATGACCCTCAGATATTTATCTGAGAGCTGTGAGGCGCTCGGAATCAGGCGCGGCCATCATATCACACTGGATCATAGCGGCAGGGACGACCTGTTTTATCTGGAACTGGACGGCGAGGACGACATACAGGCGCTGGCGGGAGATCTCTCCCGGATGATCCGCTATTGTGTGGAGCATACGGAGTTGTTTGAGACGTATTATGGAAATGTCGGCGTGTCGGCCCATGAAGGGGAGCATGAGATCACATTCACGCTCCCTTTCGGAAAGCTGCAGTGGTGGGACGAAGGCGAGGATTATTACCGCAGTCCTGACCATGTGGCCAGGATCGTTGCGGAAAAATATGCGTATGCTGCAGAGCAGTACGCACGGGCGGATGAGCGGGCGCAGCAAGCCCGCGAGGAGGAATCAGAGATCCAGGAACAGACGTCTTCGACAGAGCCGCAGGAGGACTCTGTGGAAGAAGCCGCACAGGTGCTGTACGATGCGGTTCTGGCGGATGAGGGATTTACCTATCGCGCTGATCACAATGCGAAGGGCAGTTTTTATGTCGATCTGGGGGAAAAGGAGGGCTTTTTCTACTCGCTGGTGTATGATCACCCTTCTGAAAACGGCGCCTGCGAGCTGTTTGTGCTGTATAAGTTCACGGAGGACAGTGTCGACCAGTATGTCATTGTCGATATGTACGCGGTGGAGAATGCGACGAAAAAAGTGGTCGCATCGGGGAGAAAGCGCTGGAGTGACGTGGGCACGGAAGAATACAGGGAAATAACAGAGCGGTAAAACGCAGAAAATTGAGCAAATTTTGAGATTTCAGAGCTACACTCTTCTCAGGAATTGTTGATGGATTACTTGTCATGAGCAATTTACTGACAGTTCCTTAATGTCGATAACGGACAGAAAAGGAGAGTGTTTTTTATGTTGATCAAAGCAGAGAAGCTGGGGAAAGTATACGGAAGCGGGGAGAATAAGGTCACTGCGCTCCACAGGGCAGATATGGAGATCGCGGAGGGGGATTTCATCTCGATCATGGGACCGTCCGGCAGCGGCAAGAGCACGCTGCTGCACATCTTGTCGGGGCTGGATTTTCCGACGGAGGGGAAGCTGTCCTATGATGGGCAGGACATATGTAAAATGAACGACAGGGAGCTGTCGGCATTTCGCCGCAGGCGGATCGGATTTGTGTTTCAGCAGTTTCATCTGCTGCCGGTGCTGACGGCGCGGGAAAATATCCTGATGCCGCTGCTGCTGGACAGGAAAAAGGAGGACCGGGCATATCTTGGGGAGCTGGCGGAGCTGCTCGGCATCAGCGGCCGTCTGACGCATCTGCCGCACGAGCTGAGCGGCGGGCAGCAGCAGCGGGTGGCGATCGCACGCGCATTGATCGCCAGGCCGGATATCATCTTTGCGGACGAGCCGACCGGTAATCTGGACAGCAAAAGCGGCGGTGAGGTCATGAGGTTGTTGGCAGAGATCCGCCGCAGGATGAAAAAGACGCTCGTCGTCATCACCCATGACAGCCAGATCGCGCAGATGGCGGACAGGAGATTTGTGATCATGGACGGTATGCTGTCGGAGGAGGGGGTGACAATACGATGAGATCATATCATGTATTGGCATGGAGAGAGATCATGGGGCAGAAAGTTGTGTCCGTCCTGATCCTGACTGCCGTCATACTGTCCACTGTGATGACAACGGCAGTCGGACAGTCTGTGGGCGTACTGGCGGCGATGCGCAGACAGCAGGCGGCTGCCATCGGGGGCGAGCGCTATGTATCGTTTGTCCAGCTGACCGGGGATCAGGCACGGATCGTGGAGGAGGACGCCAGGATTTCCTATGCGGGGCGTTCTGTCCAGTTAGGGTCGTATGATCTGAACGACCTGTTAAAACTGAATCTGGAAGAGTACTGGGGAGACGGGCTGAGCGCGTATCCGTCATACACGAAGATCGTGCGGGGGCGGCTGCCCGAGAAGCCGATGGAAATCGCCCTGCCGGAGGATGCCCTGCAGTTTCTCGGATTTGCGGGGGATATCGGGGATACGATCCCGCTGTCGCTGTCAAAGGCGCTGCGCCATGGCATTGAGATCGAGGCGTATGACTATGAGGCGGATTTTGTCCTCACCGGCATCACACAGAGCAATTATCTGGGTTACACTTACGGATATATCCGCGGTTTTGCGGGGGAGGGGACTGCTGCGGCGCTTTTGCCGCAGAAATATATTTATTATAATCTGGATATCCGTACAGCGGACCAGAGGCATTTTCAGGCGCTCATCGACGACCTGTCCGGCAGTCTGGGACTTCATGAGCTGGATATCCTCTACAATTACCCGTATCTGAATGCGCTGGGGATCCGATGCAGTGCGGACGAGGGCAGTGTGATGCTGGATGACGAGGGGTTCCCGTTTGTCATTCTGGCGGGCGTCCTAGCGGCGGTGCTGATCCTGCTGGCGGCGGGACTGGTGATCTACAATATCCTTAAGATCGCGGTCGCCCGGCGGATCGGACAGTACGGCGTACTCCGCGCGGTCGGCGCAGAGAGGGGGCAGTTGTACCGCATCGTGGCGGAGGAGGTTCTGATGCTCTGTCTGGGCGGTATTCCGATCGGAATGCTCTGCGGACGGCTGTCAGCGAAGGGAATCCTGGGAGCCGTGCTGCGTCAGCTGCCGCCCGGGATGTT
Organism: Lachnospiraceae bacterium; assembly: GCA_009774375.1. Lineage (GTDB taxonomy): Bacteria > Bacillota > Clostridia > Lachnospirales > Lachnospiraceae > COE1. The sequence continues at coordinate 20,917 of VSNO01000040.1, read as the reverse complement.
TCTTGCGTCAGACATGGAACAGCTCCAGGTACTGATCGCGGAAAACAGTGGCGGAAAATGGGGATATTTATTTATAAGCGGGTTTGTCACGCTGCTGTTCGCTTTTCTGGCAGCGGCACCGGCCGCCCGTTATGCGGCGAAAACCGCCCCTGTGACTGCGATGCACGGCATGGCGTCTGGCGGAGCCTGTGATAAGATCAGCCGCAGGCGGCGCAGGACCCGCCGGGTGAGATCGTTTGAGCGCTATTATGCGGCGCTCAACATGCGGCGGAACAAAAGCCGCACTGTCATTACGATCCTGTCGCTGGTCATGAGTATCACTGTGTTTGTCGCCCTGCAGAGTTATCTCTCGCTCCTGAGCGTTGCAGGAGCGGAAACGGAGCATCTGGGGGATTATTCGGTCATAAACGAATATGTCGGATTTTCACCGGAGGAGCTGCGCCGGATGGAAGCGGATCCCAATGTGGCAGCGGTGGCGGCACAGCAGGTTACGCTTTACGAGCCGGATGAACAGTATGCGCCCGCGGGGATCGAGACGGATATTAATTTTGCAGGAAACCCTGTTGAGCGTTTTCAGATTTTTGGAGTTAATGACTGCTGGACGGATAGGAGTTTTGAGGGTCAGTTAACTGAGGAACAGCTGGCGGCGCTGAAAGCGGGGGAGGGATGTGTTGTCCGCAATCCGCTGCCCATTAATATAGAAGGTATCGATGCAGGGACGACGTGTGTAGAGGAGGGCGCCACGATCACCGTCGCCGGGAAAAAACTGCAGGTGCTGATGGCGCTAAACGGTTACGACGGTTATTTCAGCATTGGAAACAACGGCTTTATCAATGGAGTGCAGGTGCTTGTGAGTGACCGGCTGTATCCGGAGCTGACGGGGATGGATGTGTATGCCGAGTTTCGTCCGATCCTGAGGGCAGATGCGGACAGGGATGTGTTCGACCGCACGCTTGACAGTCTCTGCGCGCGTACTGCCGGAACAACATGGGTGTCCTATGAGGATACGGACAGACAGCTCGCGGAGAGTGAGATGCAGATCCGGCTGCTTGCATGGGGACTGATCCTGCTGATCGGTCTCATCGGTATCCTGAACATTGTCAATACGGTTTATACCAATATCCATACGCGGATGGCAGAGATCGGCACACAGCGGGCGGTCGGCATGAGCGTGGGGAGCCTGTACAGGACTTTTCTGTGGGAGGGAGCCTGCTACGGCATCTATGCGTCGGTTATCGGAAGCGCGGCGGGATATCTGTGTACGGTGCTTGTGAGATCGGCGGGGAGCGGTGCATTTCAGCTGACGGCACCACCGGTGCCTGCGATGGCGCAGGCTTCCATCCTGTCGGTCGCAGCCTGTCTGCTCGCGTCCGCTGTCCCGCTGCGGCAGATCGCGAAGAGGAGCATTGTGGAGTCGATCGAGACGGCGGAATAAATGGTTTTCTGAAAAATATTAGTGAAATTGACAGAAATTATCTCTGTTTGCTTGTATTTTGTGGTTAAATATACTAAACTGAAAACAGTACGAAGAAATGATAAGCGGCTGGAAAAATGCAGTCAGACGGAGGTGTCAATGAAAAAAACAAGTTTTAGTGTCAGGTTGATGTGTTATATCGTCATTGTTTCCATGGCGGCGGTGGTGATCAGTACGCTGATGATCAGGAGCAGGGTGACCGGGATCATGGAAGAGAATATGCAGCTCACCAGTGAGCAGACAATGTATGAGGCGGTGTCCGGATTTCAGCGGTATATGAAGACGCTGAGCCTGCCGATCGACCTGATGTGCCGCAGCAATGACTTCAAGAAAGTGGATCTGGAGTACAGCGTGCGGATCCAGGGGATTGAGGATTCCCTGCTGAGCGCCCTGAAGGTCATTCCGGATTCGGAAAAGACGTATTACGCGACAGCCAGCGGAAAGTACATCCAGGCGAAGATGAGTGTGTCAGAGGATGGGAAAAAGACGGGCGAATACCAGGAGAAAGTCAACGTTGACAACACCCAGAAGGACTGGTATAAGGATGCGCTGGGACTGAAAGCGAGATATACGGTATTCGGTAATTTCACGACGCCATATGTCAACGATGACGGTATTGAAGTGTTCACGGTCTCGCAGGATCTGAAGGCGAATGACGAGCATGTGGGGATCGTTGCCATGGACATCAACATAGATGTGCTGAAGGATTATATCAACGAGATCCAGCTGATGACGACAGGTTTTACCGTGCTCGCCGATGACGCCGGGAATATCATCGTGGATAATGAGAAAAACGGCATCGTACAGGTGCCTTCCGCTGATATCCCTGTATGGAATGAGCTGGTCGCGGAGGTAGATGCCTCTGCCGAAGCAGTGTCGGCGGGGGATGCGTCCGCGGAAACAAACCCGTCAGCCAGCCTCATATGCGATATCAAAGGCGGGAAATACAGTGTGACACTGACCAAGGACACGATCACAGGCTGGTATCTGATCGGCCTGATCGGGGAGGAGGAGCTTGCGGGGAGCATGCGGGCGATCAGTTTCGCAACAGTGCTCTGCTGCGTGTTTGCATTGATCCTGTCAGTCGTTGTGGCGCTGGTCATCGCATTTTCCATCGCAAGGGAGTTGAAGAAGCTCCAGACAGCAACGGAGCACATGGCAGGCGGAGATCTGTCCACCAAGCTGGAGGTCAGAAGGCATGACGAGTTCGGGGAGCTAGAGCACAATTTTAACGGTATGATGGACAGCATTTCCGGCCTGATCAGAAATGTCGGGACGAACTCGCAGGAGATCTATGCGATCGCGAAGTCGGTCATGGAAGTATCTGGGGACACCAGAGAGGTCGCAGGGCAGGTGACAGAGGCGATCGGAAGCGTGGCGCAGGGCGCGACTGAACAGGCGCAGAGCACGGCGGAGGCGAACGCCGAGGTGGAGAAGCTTGCTCAGAACATGAGCGTTTCCAAAGAAAAGACGGAGAAGATTGGTGAGAGATCCAAGGAGACCGAGAGACTTGGCAGGAAAGGGATCCGGATCCTTGAAGAGCTGATCAGCAAGTCCGAGCGGGCAAAAGTCAACTCTGACGAATCCATCGCCACGATGTCGGAGATGCTCAAATCCATCGAGAAGATCAACTACATATCGGACGCGATCGCAGACATCACATCGCAGACGAACCTGCTGTCATTAAACGCTTCGATCGAGGCGGCGCGGGCAGGCGAGAGCGGAAAGGGCTTTGCGGTCGTGGCGGACGAGATCAGAAAACTGGCGGAGCAGTCGAAGGATTCCACGGAGGAGATCAAGAAGATCGTTGCCGAGATCACCGGAAATTCCGCCCATGTGGAGGACCAGCTCGAGGAGAGCGGTGTGATCCAGGATGACCAGCAGAAGGCGATCAAGGAGACACAGAAACTCTTCGAGGACATCGAGGCGTCCGTCAGGGAGCTGATGCAGGCGGTGGAGGAGATCGAACAGCTCAACCGTGAGATGAGCATCGCGCGCGACAATGTCGTGAACCGCATGGAAGATATCGCATCGGTATCCGAGACCTCGGCGGCGGCTACCGAGCAGGTCAACGCCTCCGCCGAGCAGGTCAACAGCACCATGGAGCAGATGGCGTCCCACGCCAGGATGCTCGATGAGATCGTAGGGAAATTGAGTGAGTCGGTGGGACAGTTCAAATTATGAGTTTTCTTCCTCTTTCAGATATTCCCTGCTCGACACTTTTGCAGTGTTGTCGTAGCACTTGAATATTTTGTCGACAAAGGCGCTGTCGATCTTCGGTGTGATCAGGCTGACGAGGGGTGTGACGATCAGCCCGACGATCATGGCAGCCGCGCCTGCGTTGATCGGCGAGGCGATGAACTTGAAGAACATATTGGACACCGTGATGCCTACGCCGCAGATGAAGCTTGCCCACACGCCGGCTTTCGTGACGCCCTTCCAGTACAGTCCGTAGAGGAACGGCGCGAGGAAAGCGCCTGCGAGTGCACCCCATGAGATGCCCATGAGCTGGGCGATGAAGGTGGGTGGGTTCAGCGCAAGCACGACAGAGATCACGATGAAGAATACGATCAGTACGCGTATGTACATCAGTTGTTTTTTGTCGTCCATGTCTTTCACGATATTGCCCTTGATGAAGTCGAGCGTCAGTGTCGACGCGGAGGTCAGGACCAGCGAGGAGAGCGTCGACATGGAGGCCGAGAGTACTAAGATGATGACGACGCCGATCAGGATATCGGGCAGTGTCGATAACATTGCCGGCACGATCGCGTCATACATCACGGAGCCGTCCGCCTTGTACAGCGCCTGCGAGTCGAACAGCCGGCCGAATCCGCCGAGGAAATAACAGCCGCCGGACACGATCACCGCAAAAAATGTGGAAACGATCGTGCCGGTTTTGATCGCTTTCTCACTCTTGATCGCATAGAATTTGTGTACCATCTGGGGAAGTCCCCACGTTCCCAGCGAGGTGAGGATGATGACACCTAAGAGGTTGAGCGGATCCGTCCCGAAGAACGATGCGAAAGCGCCCTGCTGGCCCAGTGTGACAGGCACATCGGACTGCAGCTCGGAGAGTTTTCTCACGGCTTCGATAAATCCGCCCTGGCCGGAGAGCACGGCGGCGATGACTGCCACGATGCCAAACAGCATGATGACACCCTGGATAAAATCGTTGATCGCAGTTGCCATGTAGCCGCCGAGAATGACATACACGCCGGTGAGCACCGCCATCGTGACCACGCACACCGTGTAGGGAATGTCGAAAGCCATGCCAAACAGTCTGGAAAGACCGTTGTACACAGAGGCCGTGTACGGGATCATGAACACAAAGGCGATCGCGGAGGCCACGATCCTCAGCACATTGCTGTCGTAGCGCCTGCCGAAGAAGTCGGGCATCGTGGCGACCTCCAGATGGTGTGTCATGACCCTGGTGCGCCTGCCCATCGCAACCCACGCGAGCAGGGAACCGATCACGGCGTTTCCGAGTCCGATCCACGTCGAGGCAAGCCCGTACTTCCAGCCAAACTGCCCCGCATATCCCACGAACACGACCGCGGAAAAGTAGGACGTGCCGTAGGCAAAGGCCGAGAGCCACGGACCGACGCTCCGCCCGCCGAGCACAAAATCGGTCATGCTGTTCGCGCTCTTTCTGGCGTAAAGCCCCACCGCGATCATGCACCCGAAAAACAGAATCAGTAATATAATCTTGATCAGCATAATAGAATGCTCCTCCCTAAAATAATGTAAACCTTTTATCACACAGGCACTTTAGAACTTCAACGCTTTTATGTGATAAAGTGAATTCATTATAACGCATGGAGCGGAAGGTGTCAAGCTTTGGGTATTGTATATAAAGGAGAGATTGATCATGCCAGCAAAAATCGCCTTTTTTGATATTGACGGAACACTGACCTCGGAGGTCGATGGACGCGTGCCGGCGGATGCGGCGGCCGCGATCGCCGGCGCGCGCGCGAACGGCAATCTGATGTTCATCAATACAGGACGGTGCTTTCAAAATGTGGAATCCCGCTTCCGCGAGGTCGGATGGGACGGATATGTGTGTGGCTGCGGCACAAATATTTACTGCGGCGGCCGGGATGTCCTGCATGTCTCGCAGACGCATTCCACGACGATGCAGATCTTAAACGCCGCGCGGCGGGCGGACGTCGATATTTTGTTTGAATCGCGCACGCATGTGGCATTTGACCTGTCCCGCCCGCTGCATCATCCCGATGCAGTCCGCCAGTATCAGGCATTTGCCAGGCGCCAGTATGATATGCCGGAGGATCTGGAAAATCCGAATTTTTTCTCGGACAAGTTTGTCATCTGGTACAGGGAGGAGGCGCAGCTCACAGCCTTTCGGCAGGTCAGCGACCGGTGGTTTGAGTGCATCGACAGAGGGGGGACATTCCGCGAGTTTGTACCGCTCGGTTATTCCAAGGCTTCCGGCATCCAGTATGTGCTGGATCATTACGGACTTGGTCTGACAGACGCTTACGCCTTTGGCGACAGCAACAACGACCTGTCCATGCTCTCCTACGTTCCCCACAGCATCGCAATGGGGAACGCATCGCCTGAGAGCCTGTTTCAGCAGGTGGAGTACGTGACGGCAAGATCCAGCTGCGGCGGCATCCGGCAGGCGCTGGAGCATTATGGCTTTCTATAAGATCATCACGCTTTTGACGCGCCGTCGACGGACAGGATCTCACCTGTGACATAGCTCGCCAGGTCGCTTGCCAGGTACAGAAATGCATTTGCCACTTCCTCCGGTTCGCCGGCTCTTCCAAGCGGTATCCTTGCAGAGATCGCCTTGACCGTCGCCTCCGGCAGTGCTGCCACCATGTCAGTCCTTGTCACGCCCGGCGCCACTGCATTGACACGGATATGGTCCTTTCCAAGTTCCCTTGCCAGGGAGACTGTGATCCCGTTCACCGCAAATTTGCTGGCAGGATATCCGACACCCGCAGGCTGTCCCGAAATACTCACCATGGAACTGGTGTTGATGATGCAGCCGCCGCCCTGTTCCCGCATGATCCTCGCAGCCGGCAGGATCGCATAGAAAACCGCCTTTACATTCAGGTCGATCACCTTGTCGAACTCTTCCGCGGTGTAATCGTAGAGCGGCGTGTTCTGGGAGATGCCGGCATTGTTGACCAGAATATCGATCCTGCCGAACCGCTCTTTGACCGCCAGAACCGCCCGCTCAACTTCTGCGGCATCTGTGAGGCAGGGGTGATCGCCCGCGACTTCCCAGCCGCTGTTCTCCTCTTTTAATTTCTGCAGTGCACGGTCAACGGATTCCTGGCGTGAGCCAAACAGCACGACCTTTGCGCCGTTGGCAAGATATTTTCTGACGATCTCAAATCCGATCCCGCGTGTTCCGCCTGTGACGATAGCTACTTTTCCTTTTAACATGATTGTGACTCCTCTCTTATTGAATATTATTAATATGGTGTTCATGGATATTTTTATCAGAGACCAAGATCGAGACTTGAAAAGTCAATGTACAGATCCTCATAGATGCCGACCCTGACCGTGTCGTCAAAAGAGTATGCGTTCAATGTCAGATCGTCATTATCCATATTATATACGTAGACTTGCCTGTGCTGCGCATCAACGATCCAGTATTCACGAACACCTGCATTGTGATACAGTCCAAGTTTGGTGATGTAGTCATGTCCGGGATTGGAAGGGGACACGATCTCGATGATCCAGTCAGGAGCGCCGGTACAGCCTCGGGGGGTGATCTTGTCGGTGTCGCATATGACAGAGATATCGGGTTCAAGGACGGTGTCCTCACCCTTATGGAGCTGTATGCCGAATGGGGCGGCGAGCGCGCGGCAGTGGCCAGCCTTTGATTTGATATAACTGTTAATGGCAAAATGCAGTTCACTTGATATGATCTGGTGTATGGTGCTGGGTGCAGCCATATAGACGATCTCGCCGTTGATCAGTTCCGCGTGGATCTCATCGGGCAGGTTATAAAACTCCTCGGCGGTATAATATTTTTCCTGTGGTAATGGCATGGAATACACTTCCTTTCGTGGTGGGCAGAAGTCAATCTCTGTTACAACATAATATTATATGTAAAAGGTGCAATTGTCAATCACATGTCCGTATGTTGGAGCCGATACAGTACAAAACAAAGAAAACCTATTGACATACTGGGAATTGAAGTGTATGATACAGATATCAACAAAACATACTGATCCAATAGGAAATCAATGAAATTGGAATGACTGGCAGAAATGAAGGTCATTCCTGAATGGAGGAGGATATTATGAGCAGGAAAAGTTACACAGACAGAAACTTAAGATTCGAGACGTTACAGCTCCATGTAGGGCAGGAGGCGCCCGATCCGGTGACAGATGCGAGGGCAGTGCCCATCTATCAGACGTCGTCTTTTGTGTTCAGGGATTCCGCGCACGCGGCGGCGAGATTTGCCCTGCAGGACGCCGGAAACATCTATGGCAGACTGACCAATCCCACGCAGGACATCTTCGAGCAGCGCATGGCAAGGCTTGAAGGCGGCGCGGCGGCGCTCGCGGTGGCGTCAGGCGCAGCGGCGGTGACCTACACGATCCAGAACCTGGCGCAGAACGGCGGGCACATCGTCGCGGCAAAGAATATCTATGGCGGTACATACAACCTGCTCGCGCACACGTTGGTGGATTATGGCGTGACGACAACCTTCGTGGATCCGCTCGACGTCAGCAATTTTGAGCGGGCGGTACAGGACAACACGAAGGCGCTCTATATCGAAACACTCGGAAATCCGAATTCGGAAGTCTCGGATATCGAAGCAGTCGCCAGGATCGCGCATGCGCACAATATCCCGCTGGTCGTCGACAGCACGTTTGCGACTCCGTATCTCGTGAGACCGATCGAGTATGGGGCGGACATCGTAGTCCACTCTGCCACGAAATTTATCGGCGGACACGGCACGACCATCGGCGGCGTGATCGTCGACGCGGGAAAGTTTGACTGGAAGGCGTCAGGTAAGTTTCCGCAGTTTACAGAGCCCAATCCGAGCTACCATGGCATCAGCTTTGTGGACGCGGCGGGTGCGGCGGCATTTGTCACCAGGATACGCGCCATCCTGCTGCGCGATATGGGTGCCACCCTCTCCCCGTTTCACGCCTTTATCTTCCTGCAGGGACTGGAGACGCTCTCGCTGCGCGTGGAGCGCCATGTGGAGAACGCGCTGAGGGTCGTTGATTACCTTGCAGGACATCCGCTCGTGGAAAAGGTAAATCACCCTTCCGTGACGACAGACCCGGAGCAGCAGAGACTGTATAAAAAATATTTCCCCAACGGTGGCGGCTCGATCTTTACATTTGAGATCAGGGGCGGCGAGCAGAAGGCGAAGGACTTTATCGACAATCTCGAGCTGTTCTCGCTGCTTGCGAATGTGGCGGATGTGAAGTCGCTTGTCATCCACCCCTACTCGACGACGCATGCTGAGCTTAACGATGCGGAAAAGGCAGACCAGGGCATAAAGCCAAACACGATCCGGCTGTCGATCGGAACAGAACACATTGATGATATCATCGAAGACCTCGAGGAGGCATTCAGGGCGGTCTCGCAATGAAAAACAGATCATAAGAATAGGAAAGGAAGGATTCAGGATGGCAGTGTATAAAGGATTTACGGAGATCATCGGCAAAACGCCTCTCGTCGAGGTAGTTAACGTGGAGCGGGCACATGGTCTGAAGGCAAAGGTGCTCGTCAAGCTCGAGTACAGAAACCCCGCAGGGAGCGTGAAGGACAGGGCAGCTTTCTATATGATCAAAGCAGCGGAAGAAAAGGGTCTGCTGCGGGAAGGCTCCGTGATCATCGAGCCGACAAGCGGCAACACGGGGATCGGACTTGCAGCGATCGCGGCGGCAAAGGGATACCGCGTGATCCTCACCATGCCGGATACCATGAGTGTGGAACGCAGAAATATCCTTAAGGCTTACGGGGCCGAGATCGTCCTGACGGAAGGCGCCAAAGGCATGAAGGGAGCGATCGCAAAGGCGGAGGCGCTTGCGAAAGAGACCGAGGGTGCGTATATTCCGGGACAGTTTGACAATCCAGCGAATGCACAGGCGCATTACGAGACGACAGGACCTGAGATCTGGGAGGACACGGAGGGCGGAGTGGACGTCTTTGTCGCCAGCGTCGGTACCGGCGGCACGCTCACGGGTACAGGAAGATTCCTGAAAGAAAAAAATGCGGCGGTGAAAGTCGTGGCTGTGGAGCCGGCAGGATCACCGGTCCTGTCGGGCGGACAGCCGGGGGCGCACAAGATCCAGGGGATCGGTGCGGGATTTGTGCCGGAGGTCCTCGATACGGGCGTATATGACGAGGTCATTGCGGTCGGGAACGATGAGGCATTTGAGGCGTCCAGGGAACTTACGAGAAAGGAGGGGCTTCTTACGGGCATCTCGTCCGGTGCGGCGCTCTGCGCGGCGGTAGAGCTGGCAAAAAGACCGGAAAATGAGGGAAAGACCATCGTGGCGCTCCTGCCGGACAGCGGTGACAGATATTACTCGACGCCGCTCTTTACAGAATAGACGGATACATGCTTCTTTTTTATGCAAAAGCACAAAAATAGTATCGGAACAATATAAAAACTTGTCAAAAACCACGAAATGTGATAGCATTAATAGTATATCTGATGAATACATTTAACAGAAGCGTTTATAGAAACGGAAAGGCAGGGTACTTATGAAGAGAAAAGGTCTAAAACTTACACTGCGTCTTGTTCTTGTCGCAGCACTGCCCTTAATATTGATGTTTGCATTTGCCGTGGCAGGGATCAGGTCATCGTGCGGCTCCATCATCGAATCGATGGTACAGCATGAACTGATGACAGCGCAGTATGCCTTCGAGACTGCTGTGGGAAATATTGCGCAGGGTACATACATGTATACCAATGGGAAATTTTACAAGGGGAAGCGGAATATCAGTGACAATACACAGTTTTTTGACAATTTCAGCCATGAGGTCGATCTGCAGGTCACTGTTTTTTATGGGAATACCAGAGTTGCCACAAGCCTTGTGGATGAAGACGGGAACCGAATGGTGGGGACGGAAGCGGATCCGGTGATCTATGACCTGGTGGTCGATCAGGGACAGGATTACTACTCTGAAGATGTGGTGATCAGCGGTAAGACATACTACGCCATGTACTGTCCGTTGTATCAATATAATTCGGACGAGATCATAGGCATGACTTTTGTGGGGCTGGAGAAATCAAAGATCTATGCCATTTACTCCGCCAATTTCGTGAAAAATGCGGGTATCCTGATCGGAATCTTTCTGCTTGGCATCATAGCCACAACCATATCGGTCAGTGTAGTGATCAAGGCGATCAAGGGGGTCATTGTACAGCTGAACAGGCTTGCTGACGGCGAGCTGAATGTGAAAGTGGAGAGCAGGATGTTAAGAAGGGCGGACGAGATCGGCGATATCGGCCACAGCGTCGAGAAGCTTGTCCGCAGTCTGTCCGATATCGTGGTGGATATCAAAGGCGCATCGACGGATCTTGATGGGATCTCGGCGGGCTTTTCCGGTTCCTTTAAGAAGATGGCGGACAATATCAGTGGTGTGGACAGGGCAGTGGAGGAGATGGCGACAGGTTCCACGCAGCAGGCACAGGATACTGCAGATGTGGGGAACAAGATCCAGTATATGGGGGACGCGGTTGAGATCACGGCGCAGAATGTGGAGAAGCTAGTGGGTAATACGGACAAGATGCGCGATTATAATAGGAGTGTGGAGAATACGCTCGAGGAGCTGATCCGGACCAGCATCGAGGCGAAAGATGCGTTTGATGTGGTATTCGACCAGACCAATATGACGAACCAGTCTGCACAGGATATCCAGTCTGCGGCAGATGTGATCACGGATATTGCAGACCAGACGAGTCTGCTGTCACTCAACGCGAGCATCGAGGCGGCGCGTGCCGGCGAGCACGGCAAGGGCTTTGCCGTTGTCGCCGATGAGATCAGAAAGCTTGCTGACCAGTCTGCGGAGTCTGCGAGCCGCATCACAGGGATCATCGCCATGCTGATCACCAACTCCAACACGACCGTGGACACGATGAAAAATGTCACGGAGGCAATGGACAAACAGGGCGAGGAGCTTGGCAGGACCAAGACCGTGTTCAACAGCCTGAACCATGAGATCGGGGAGGTCAGCGGCGCTGTGGACAATATCAGGGGTGAGATCGACAAACTCAACGATCTCAAATCAGATGTCCTCAATGCGGTTCAGAACCTTGCCGCCATTGCGGAGCAGAATGCGGCCAATACGCAGGAGACTTCCGCTTCCATGCAGGAGATCAGACAGGTTGTTGCGGAGTGCAGTGGTGAGGTTGACCGGATTGTCGATACCTCCAATGGTCTTGCACAGAATATTGAAGTGTTCAGATTAGAATAGATGGCACAGACAAAAAGCGCTGCTCAGGCAGCGCTTTTGTTGTGATCATGCGGTTGTTTGTGAATGGATCTGCCGACGACTGGAAACAGACCAGCCTTTTTCAGTGCCGGGCGCAGTGCGTTGTACGCGGCGACGGACACGACCGTGGAGGTGACGGCATTGATCGTGGTTGTCGTGATGTTTGGCAGCAGTGTCAGCTCTGCTATCGGTTTTCCGAGGATGACCAGCTTGTAGCAGTAGCTGAACAGCGGATCGAACACCATGTTAAAACCAAGACCGCAGATGGCAGCGGTCAGAGACCGGCGGAAAGCGGCTCTGGCGTCCTTGCATACAGACAGTTTGCCGAGCCTGTGTGCGGCAGTTCCTGTGACGAGACCGATGCACAATTTTAATATGAAGGTCTTGGGCGCGGATGTAATGTATACGGGATCGAGCAGGTCGCCGATCGTCATGCCGACAGCGCCGCCGATGCCGCCCAGAGGGCCGCCGAGCAGCAGTGCGCCGAGTACGCACACCGCGTTTCCCAGATGGATGCTGGTGGCGCTCTCCGTGCCGGGGATCATGATCTTGACCTGCAGAAAGGTGAAGACCACATAGGACAGCGCCGCGATCAGGCCTGTCAGGGCAATTTTGTAAGTTGTCTGGTTTTTCTGGTTCATAATTGTTCCTCCTCTTGAGACAATGATCTATTCCTCTTGCTGTCAAGTATAACGCAAAGTGACACTTTAGAAATAGACAATTATAATATTTTTTTGAGGGACAGTTAGGAAAGTTTGAATTTCTATTGATTTTTGGAGCTAAATAGGCTTTAATATAATATAGGTAGTTCAAAATTAAAATTTCACCATCTTGATTTGAGTACCTGCTTCATCGGGCAGATGTGAGTGAATGTGAAATGAATTTCAGGAGGTTTAATAATGGATAATTTTGGAGCAGCAAGGAAAACGGAAACAGCGATCATCCCAAAAGGAACCGTCATCAACGGCAATGTTGAGATCGAGGGCAGGCTGGAAATGTACGGGGTGGTCAATGGCGATATCAATTCTGACAGCCGGGTCAACATATCCGGGGATGTCACGGGAAATATCACGGCAAACGACCTGTTTGCGAAGGATTCTTTCATCGTGGGGCAGATCGACTGCGCACAGGGTGCGACAGTGCGCGAGAACACAGTGATCCTCGGGGACATCAAGGCGGAGAATCTGGTGGTGGACGGTGCGATCCAGGGCAGGATCGACATCAGGGAAGGCATTACAGTGGGCGATACGGCGATCCTGGACAGTGATGTCAGGGCTAAGACGATCCAGGTCAACAACGGCGCGGCGATCAATGGTCACTGCTCACTCTGCTATGCGGATATCAAACTGGAGGATATCTTTCCGGTGACAGAAGAGGTGCAGGAGCCGGAGCCTGAGAAAACAAAGGAAGTTAAGGAAGTAAAAGAAGTGAAGGATCCGGAACCAGCAGAGGAGGACAAGCCCAAGGCGGTGGCAAAACCCAAGGCGATCGCAAAGCCTAAGGCGGTGAAGAAGGCTGAAGTGGCGGAGGTGTAAATGGAGAGCATAGGGTGGGAATACTGTCGGAAAACTTGTGGCAGGGAGTGTACGGAGGAGATACTGGATTTTGCCAATATGGTGTTTGGCATGGAATACGGCAGGACGGACTTCGCATCCCTTCTCCCCAAAGCATATGCGCCAGAGCGTTGTGGCATTCCGGTCCATCATATGATCATGGAAGAAAACAGGCTCAGGGCGCTGATCGATGTCTACCCGCTCACCCTTCGGCTGAAAGGGAAGAGTGGGTGTACAGTCAGCGCGGCTTACGTGGGGACCGTGTCCGTCCACCCGAATGCCAGGGGCAGGGGCTATATGATCGAGCTCATGAAGCGGGTGGAGGAGGACGCGCGCAGCCAGGGGTGTGCGCTCCTGATCCTGGACGGTGACCGGCACAGATACCAGCATTACGGTTATGAGCATGCGGGGATCCGGTACAGGTTTCAGATCGGCACAGGAAATATCAGACACTGCTGTGCTGCCATCTACAGCGATTCCGATATGGCGTCCCCGGCGTACAGCTTTGAGGAGCTTGACCGGCAGAGTCCGTATCTCGACATGCTGTACGCGCTGTATCAGAACAGGCTGGTGACAGCGCGGCCGCGGGAGGATTTCTGGTACTGCCTGCAGAGTTATCAGGCGTCGGCCTATGCGATCCTGCGTGATGGCAGGCCGGTCGGATATATGAGTATATCGTCAGAGGAAAAAAATGTCACGGAGATCGAGATGGAGGACGTACAGGAACTTCCGAGAGTCCTGTATGACCTGATGACGGGATTTGATACAGAGCAGCTCTGCGTCAGCGTGGGAATGGACGAGACGGACAAGGCCGGGCAGCTTGAAAAAGCGTGCGGTTACTGCGATCTGTCCATGTCGCATCAGATCCGGATCCTCGACTACGAGTCAGTGCTCTCCTTTCTGCTGGAATGGAAGCGGCAGTATGGTTCGCCTGCTGCAGGGGAATATGTGCTGGGAGTGCAGAATGCAGAGACCGGCAGCGTTGAAAAGTATCTGCTGTCTGTCGCGGAGGAGATCAGCGTGTCCCGCACGGACCAGGCGGCGGATACGGTTCTCGGGGAGCTGGACCTGGTGAGGATACTGACGACGGGCTTCTGCTTTGCGGAGCAGCAAAAAGGTGCCCGCAGCAAAATAAGAAATGCGCCTGCCGGGTGGTTTCCACTGCCGTTTTACCTACCCGAAGCAGACACATTCTAACACATTTTTCTATTAAGATCAGTCCATGTATTTCCAGGTGTACAGGTTTGCACTCCTGCATTTTGGACAGACCATCTTGTACTGCTCAAAGATGAACATCTTGATCTGGTCATCTGGAACGTTTGTCGTGACGATGCGGCTCTGTCCACATTTGCACAGGAACAGGATCTTGCGGTTCAGGCGCACGCTCAGGCTTTCGCCTCTGAGACTGAGCGTTTTTTCTATATACTTTATCTGTTCCTCGTTGTGGACACCGCATTCATCGAGCGCCCACTTGTATTCATCGCGGATGATGTGGAGCGCTTCCGACGGGATCGATGAGTAGTGTTGCTCTAACTTCTGTTCAGTAAACATGTTGATTCCCCTTTTCTCTTAAATATTTTCTGAAGATTCAATTCAAATGATCTACATTCTGAATGGTTTCATCATGCACTTAGAAATAGTATAACACAGAATGCTGAAATATGGAATACAGTTTTTTGCAAAGGCTTAAATAACAGGGATGATCAGCCGATATATATGATATACATTTTTGACAGTGTTTTTGGTGCGGTCAGAGCCGCCACAAAAACAGGAAGTAAAACGGATTTTACACAGATGTGTTCCTGAAGCTGTTGGACCAGGTTCGGGAGTATGAAGACCACAGGGAGGTGGCATAAGTGAATAGAAGACGAGAGCTTGCCCTGCAGAGGGTTTCCCGCATAGGAAATATCGCGTCGGCAGACAATATCTCACAGAACACGAAGTACAAGAGCAGTCAGCCTGGCGCCAGGATCCAGACCAACACGATCGAGGCGGCGCTGGGAACATACCTGATGCGCAACAACGAGGTCTATGACCTGCGCGGACAGGACAGCTATGTCCCGGGGTATGGGGAGTCCGGTTCGGAGACGCACGATCAGTTCTCCAGGCAGATGAAGGAGTACATCTCCATGGCATCCGCGGAGGAGAGCCAGCTGGCAAACGCCAAATCCGACCTGGAACGACGCGTCGCTGAGCACCTCAATATCAGCAAGTACGAGGAAGCGCTCGCGAAAGATCCGAGTGCCCAGTACCAGCTGAGCAGGTATCACAGGAAGGGTGACGAGACGGATTTTGACAGGCTTGATGCGAATAGGTGTTCTGGTTTTTTATTATATTCATATAATAAGAAGGGTGTGCACAGCGTTCTGGGGGAACATCTCAGTTTTGCGGGCTATGACACTGTTGGCGGGAGTCTGGAAAGGAACGGCTGAGAAAGGTGCTATATGGAGTTGACTGACGAGAAGCTGAAATATCTGAGACTGCTGGCGGTAAAGTATCCGTCGATACCGTCGGTGTGCCGTGAGATCATCAATCTGAAGGCGATCTTGAACCTGCCCAAGGGCACGGAGCATTTCATGAGCGACATTCACGGTGAATATGAGGCGTTTTATCACATTATGAACAATGCGGCGGGTGTCATCAAGGAGAAAGTGGATATGATCTTTGCAGAGCGCATGACGCCTAGGGAACGTCAGGAGATCTGCACGCTCGTGTACTATCCGACAGAGAAGATCAAGCTGCTGAAGAGGTTGAATGCGGTGACGCCCTACTGGTATAAGATCAATCTGAAAAATCTCACTGAGCTTGCGAAATTTTTGTCCTCAAAATATACGCGCTCTAAGGTGCGAAAGGCTCTGCCTCCGGAGTTCAGTTATATCATCGACGAGCTTCTGCACGCGCAGTCGGATGAGGACAATAACCAGTACGTCTACCATGAGAAGATACTGGACACGATCATCGATATCGACAGTGCGGATGCGTTCATCGATGCGCTGAGCACACTGATCAAGCGGCTTGCCGTCGATCATCTCCATATCGTGGGCGACATCTACGACAGGGGACCGAACGCTGACAGGATCATGGATCTGCTGATCAGCCACCACTCTGTGGATATCGAGTGGGGAAACCACGATATCCTGTGGATGGGGGCGGCATGCGGCAGCGAGGCGTGTATCGCGAATGTGCTGCGGAACAATCTCAAATATGACAATATTGAGATCCTCGAAAATACGTATGCGATCAGCCTGCGCTCTCTGACGCTGTTCGCAGAGCAGACTTACCCGGATATGCAGCCGATGGATGCGGCGCTCAAGGCGGTCTCCGTCATCCTGTTCAAGCTTGAGGGCCAGATCATCATGCGCCATCCGGAGTATGATATGGTGGACAGGCTCCTGCTCGACAAGATCGACAAGGGGCGCGGCGTTGTCAGGATCGACGGACAGGAATATGAGTTGAATGACTGCTATTTTCCGACATTGGACACGGGCGACGCGTATACGCTCACCACAGAGGAGCAGCATGTCATAGATGACCTGAGGGCGGCGTTCGTGAACAGCCATATGCTCCGGAAACACGTCCGGTTTCTGTATGAGAAGGGCAGCACCTATATGTGTTACAACGGCAATCTTTTGTTCCACGGCTGCATTCCGATGACGGAGGACGGCGGGTTCGCCGCTATGAGGCTTGACGGCAGGGATTATAAGGGGAGGGCGTATATGGACCACGCCGCGAAAGTGGCAAGGCGCGCTTTCTTCGGCAATTCTGACCAGTCGGATGTCGATTTTATGTGGTATCTGTGGTGCGGGAAAAAGTCGCCGCTTGCGGGCAGGACGATGAAAACCTTTGAGCGGACCTTTGTGGTGGATGAGAGCACCTACGATGAGCCAAAGAATCCGTACTACCGCTATTACAAGCAGGAGGAGTACTGCAGGAAGATCCTGCATGAGTTTGGACTGGACAGCTCCATCTCCCACATTATCAACGGCCACACGCCGATCAAGGTGTCAAAGGGGGAGTCCCCGCTGAAGGCAAACAACCGGCTGATCGTGATAGACGGCGGGTTCTGCCGGGCGTATCAGAAGACGACAGGGATCGCCGGCTACACGCTGATCTACAATTCGCACGGCATGCGCCTGAAGGCGCATCAGCCGTTTGAGAGCATCGCGAAGGTGCTGGAGGAGAACAAGGACATCGAGTCCTCGTCCAACTTCTTTGAGACGGAGGCGGAGCGCGTGATGGTCAAGGACACGGATAACGGCAAGGAGATCATGGAGACGATCCATGATCTTGAACTGCTGCTTGCCGCTTACAGACAGGGAATGATTGTAACGAAATAAGATCTTCTATGAATTTATTAATTTGCGCTCCTGTTCTGCCTGAATATCCTCAAATGCGGAGAGCATCGGTTTTTCTTTGGAGTGCTCGAAGGTGCGCGCCGCATAGTTTTTGGTGATCCTGATGACCGTGCCTGACAGTGTCAGCACGCCGATCAGGTTCGGGATCGCCATCAGTCCGTTAAAGGTGTCGGAGATGTCCCATGCAAGGTCGAGGTTCATCGTCGCGCCGAACACGATGAAGACCACGAACACGACCTTGTAGATGATAGTGGCTTTGGTGCCAAATAGAAATTCCCATGCCTTTGTCCCGTAGTAGCTCCACCCGAGTACGGTGGAGAACGCGAACAGAAGGATCGCGATCGCGATAAAGGCGCCGCCGACGTTCACGCCGCCAAAGTTGAATACCGTCCCAAAAGCCTCGCTGACAAGGGCGGTCTGTTCATTTGCGGAGAGCATCTCGCCAGTGTGCAGGTCGATCAGGCCGGTCGAGAGGATCGAGAATGCAGTCAGCGTACAGACGACGACCGTATCGGCAAACACCTCGAAGATGCCCCACATTCCCTGTCTGACGGGCTCGACCACATTGGATGCGGAGTGGACCATGACGGACGAACCAAGCCCGGCCTCGTTGGAGAAGACGCCGCGCTTAAAACCCCATGTGACGGCGTTTCGGACTGCCAGACCGACCGCCGCGCCGCCGATCGCCCGGAAGCCAAACGCGAAGGAGAAGATCGCGCCGAACACCTCGCCGACTTTTTCGATATTGACGATGAACACGATCAGGGAGCCCAGTATGTATGCACATGCCATAAACGGCACGAATTTCTCCGTGACCTGGGCGATCCGCTTGATGCCGCCCACGATCACAAGCCCGGCGAGGAGCATCAGCAGCAGGCCGACGATCAGCGCGTACAGGTTGATCTCGGAAGAGCCGATGATGATGATGCGGTCGAGCGCGTCGATCCGGAATACGGAGGTGATGTTACCGGAGATGGTGTTTACCTGGCTCATGTTTCCGATGCCGAATGAGGCAAGGACACAGAAGATGGAGAACAGTACGGCGAGCACTTTTCCGATGCCCGCACAGCCCTTTTTGGAGCCAAGGCCATCTCTTAGGTAATACATGGCGCCGCCGCACCACTCATCGTGGCTGTTTTTCCGGCGGTAGTAGATTCCGAGCACATTCTCCGAATAGTTTGTCATCATTCCGAAAAAAGCGGACAGCCACATCCAGAAGATGGCGCCGGGACCTCCGGCAGCGATCGCCGCGGCGACGCCTGCGATATTGCCGACGCCGATCGTCGCCGCAAGGGCGGTGCACAGCGCCTGAAACTGTGAGATGGAAGTCTTTTCCTTCGAGCTGGTGACACCGCTCCCCTTTTTGAACACACCGCCGATCGTCCTGGCGCTCACATGACCGGCATGCGTGATCTGAAAAAATCTGGTGCGGACGGTCAGGTAGATGCCCGTACCGATGATCAGGACCAGCATGGGAATCCCCCACACGACGCCGTTGATGGCGCTATTGACTTTTGCTATCAGATCAAGCATAAAAATTCCTCCTTCATATCATTCGAGATAGGTTCTGCCCCATGCGACGCTGTGTCGTCGTTTCCTTCGCATGAGGTGTACATAAAAAGAGAGAATATCCCATTTGGACAGTCCCTTCTGTCGTAGGTGGAATATTCTCTTTATTTATATTTATACACGATAATGGAATAAAATGCAAGAAAAAAATAAAAACCCTGTAAAAGGGAGGATGCCAAGTAATCTCTCGACCACTTGGCATATATTATGAAAAAGTTATTATAAGTAAAGTTATCACTCGTCGCTTATAAGGTTTTGTCTGTATCAACCTTATGTTTATAGTATAGAGTGCATAAATGTCCAAATCATGTTGTTTTATTGAATAATTTTTCAAAGAACTATGAACGATTTATGAACATGGAAAAAATTGTACCGGTTTTGGAAGCAATCTGTTATACTGGGATAGGAATCAGCCGAATGCCGATCCGGAAAGAGAGGAAATGAGATATGTACATAGCAGATGAAAAAAGATATGACGCGATGCGGTATAATCGTTGTGGAAGAAGCGGGCTGATGCTGCCTGCGGTGTCGCTGGGACTGTGGCACAATTTTGGATCCAATGCCAGCTTTGACAATATGGAGTCCATGTGCCGCACTGCATTTGACAACGGGATCACGCACTTTGACCTTGCCAACAACTATGGTCCGGTATACGGAGCGGCGGAGGAGAATTTTGGGCGGATCCTGGCGAAGGGACTCGGCGTTTACCGGGACGAGCTGGTGATCTCTACCAAGGCGGGGTACGATATGTGGCCGGGACCCTATGGAAACTGGGGCAGCAAGAAGTATCTGGTTGCCAGCCTGGATCAGAGCCTGAAGCGGATGGGGCTTGATTATGTGGATATCTATTATCACCACCGGCCGGACCGGGACACGCCGGTCGAGGAGACGGCCAGGGCGCTCGACGGCATCGTGCGGAGCGGGAAGGCGCTCTATGTCGGTATTTCCAACTATAATAAGGAAGAGACGATCGCGATCGCCAGCCTTTTTCAGGAGATGGGCACGCCGTTCATCATCAACCAGAGAAAGTACTCCCTGTTTGACCGGACGATCGAACAGGACGGGGTGAAAGACTATGCGGCGGCACACGGCATCGGCGTCATCACGTTCTGCCCGCTGGCGCAGGGGCTTCTCACAGACCGCTATATCGATGGTATCCCGCAGGACAGCCGCATCCGCACCGACGGGAGATTTCTGAAGGAGGACGCGCTGGGCAGGGAGACGATCGACAAGGTGAGGGCGCTGAATGAGATCGCAAAGGAGCGCGGCCAGAGTCTGGCTCAGATGGCGCTGGCGTGGATCCTGCGGGACGGGGACATCACCAGTGTGCTGATCGGTGCGTCGAAGCCGGCGCAGATCATTGACAATGTGGGTATGCTGTCGAATATCGGGTTCAGCGGCGAGGAGCTGCGGCGGATCGAGCAGATATGTGGATGATAATGAAAAAGGACCGGGATTCCGGTCCTTTTTCATTATCATCCACATAAGAGGGAAAGCTAAAACATTAGAATATATAATAA
>VSNO01000004.1 GCA_009774375.1 Lachnospiraceae bacterium | reverse complement strand
AATTAATATATACAAAATGACAAGAAAAAACTGAATTTAGCTATTGACATTCGGCAAATAGTTTAGTAAAATCGAAACATAACGGAATGAAAACGGTTTCGTAATTGAAAATCATTTTTAGAACGGTCGAGGAAATAAGTGAACGAAACAAATCAAAGAAACAAAAAGAAATTTCCACTGATATTCCGCGACAAGATTTCTGAAAAGAAAAATTTTATTACAATTTAGGAGGAAATGAACATGAAAAAGAAATTATTAAGTGTTGCCTTGTCCGCTGCCATGGTACTTTCACTGGCAGCATGCGGAAACGATGCCGGGAACTCCGGCACAGCACAAAGCGGTATCCCTGAACAGAGTGCGGCTTCGAGTGAATCTGACGCAAACGTCCCGGCAGCGCCGCAGGAGTCTTCCCAAGAAGCGCAGGCGGAAGAGGATCCTGTCACCTGTACGCTGAAAGTATGGGCGCCTTCGGAGGATCAGGATCAGGAGTACGGCGCATGGCTCCAGACGATGTGCGAGCAGTTCAACGAGCTGCATCCCAATTGGGACATCACCTTTGAGTATGGCGTATGCACGGAGTCCGATGCGAGAAAACAGGTTCTGAACGATCTCGAGGCGGCTGCGGATGTGTTCCTGTTTTCGTCGACGAACCTGGAGTATTTCTGCAAGGAACAGGCTCTGGCGGAGCTGGGCGGCAAATACCTTGACACGGTGAACCAACACTATTCGCCCACGCTCGTAAAGTCTCTCACCTACGAGGACGGCGGTGTTTACGGTGTGCCTCTCACAACAAATACATACTTTATGTACTATGACAAGAGCGTATTCTCGGAGGAGGACATCAAATCCATGAATAAGATGCTTGAGAAAGGAAAGATTTCCGTCCAGCTGGACAACGGATTCTACAATGCGTGCTTCTTCCTCGGAGCGGGTGGTACTTTCTTCGGCGAGGACGGTATGGATCGTGAATCAGGCGTTAAGTTCTACTCTGACGAGGGCGTTGCGATGACAGAGTACCTGGTCGATCTGGCTAAAAATGAAAACTTTGTCTCGGTGTCTCCTGAGGACGCGATCTCCATGATGCGCGAGGGCACTGTGAATGCATATTTCTGTGGCACATGGCAGGCGGCACAGACACAGGAAATTCTCGGAGATAATTTTGGCGTAGCGCCGCTGCCTTCCGTGAATGTGGGTGGTACGGACTATCAGCTCCGTCCGTTCAACTCTGCAAAGGGGATCGGTGTGAAGTCGACCACGCAGTATCCGCAGGTTGCCATCGAACTGGCGCTCTACCTTGGAGGCTATGACAGCGAGCAGTATCACTATGAGAAGCGCGGCTATGTTCCCTGCTATGACGAGTATCTTGCCACGGCAGAAATCCAGGCGGACGAGGTGGTAATGGTAGACAGCTATACGGTTTCCAATATTGCGGTGCCTCGTATGAGCTTCACGGAGATGTCATGGTTCTGGACACCGGCAGAGAGTTTTGGCAAAGAGATACTTAGCGGAGTTGTCACAAAGGAGAATGCGTCAGAGAAACTGCAGGCTTTCGAGGCGGCAGCGAACTCTTCCGGACTTGAATAAGGATGTCGGCTCCTGACAATGAGATTCAAGTGCAGACGACGGTAGATTATAGATTCTGCCGGCATATTGTAGTGATGTGCCGGCAGTTTTTCGGGAAAAGAGGTTCCAACGATGAAAACGAGGAAATCGAAAAAAGAATTTGAAAACAAATACCCCGCCGCGGATGCCCTGAAAAAGGGATCCATGCTGACACGTCTGTCAGTACTGGCGTTTGGCACAGGCTGCCTGGCGGGGGGGCAGATTATAAAGGGTCTGATCTTTCTTGCGGCGGAGGCTGCTATTATCTTTTATATGATTCAGACTGGCCTTCACAACTTGGGTATGCTGGTCACGCTGGGCGAGCTGGAGCAGCAGAAGGTCTGGAATGAGTCCAGGAGTGTTTATGAGTATGTGGACGGGGATCGTTCCCAGCTGATTCTTCTGTTCGGAATCATCACGCTGGCAGTTGTTGTCCTGCTGATTTTGCTTGCGCGGAGTTCCCTGCGGCAGGCATATAAGATAGAGTGCCTGAAAAAGGAAGGGCGCAGGATTCCCTCCTTCAAGGAGGAATTGCAGGAGCTGTTTAATGGAAACCTGCATCTGACCCTGCTGTCGCTTCCTGTACTGGGGGTGCTGGTATTTACGATACTCCCCCTTGTATTTATGATCAGCATGGCTTTTACAAGCTACAGCGTGGAAAACAGCAAGTTGGTTCTCTTTGACTGGGTGGGGCTTGAGAACTTCAAGCGTGTGATCGGACTTGGCGGAAGCCTTGGGAAAACCTTCTGGCCGGTGCTGGGCTGGACGTTGATCTGGGCGCTGGTGGCCACTTTTTCGAACTATTTTTTCGGCCTGATCCTGGCGCTCTTTATCAACTGGAAAGAAATCAGGGCGAAGAAGATGTGGCGTTTTTTCTTTGTGCTGACCGTGGCAATCCCGCACTTTGTCACGCTGCTGATCATGCGTACGATGCTGCAGCCGGAGGGCGCGGTCAACATTATGCTGCGCAATATGGGAATACTGGGCGCGAAAGAATCGCTGCCTTTTTTTACAAACGCGACATGGGCGCGGGTGACGGTGATCCTGATCAATATATGGGTGGGTGTCCCCTACATGCTGCTCCAGGTGACGGGTATTCTGCAGAATATTCCGCAGGAGCTTTATGAGGCTGCCCGCGTGGACGGAGCTGGTCCGATTGTGACATTCCGTAAGATTACACTGCCCTATATGATGTTTATCATGATGCCGTACCTGATCACTACCTTTACCGGGAATGTAAATAATTTCAATGTTATTTTCCTGACTTCCCAGGGCCTGCCGCGGTCTGTGGATTCCACTGCGGGCAAAACGGATCTGCTGGTCACATGGCTGTACAAGCTGACCATTGAAAATCAATATTATAATGTGGGGGCAGTGATTGGTATCATGACTTTTGTGACATTGGCTGTCGTATCGCTGATAACTTTTAAGTTCAGCGCTTCCAACAGAAATGAGGAGGCATTCAGATGATTAAATTCAGTAAGTATCCTTTTAAGAAAAAAGTGATCGTGGCGGCTGCCCATGTGCTGCTTGCCGCTCTGTCCGTAATCTGGCTGGTTCCCATTCTATGGGTCATCCTGACCAGTTTCCGCGGGACGAAGGGATCCTACAGTTCCACTTTCTTCCCCACGAGTTATACATTCGATAATTATGTCAAATTGTTTACGGATTTTTCGGTGTTTAATTTTCCGAAAATGTTGTTCAATACCTTTTTGGTTGCTACAGCCAGCTGTCTGATTTCTACATTTTTTGTAATAGCAGTGGCTTACACTTTGTCGAGATTGCGCTTTAGCGCCAGAAAGCCTTTGATGAATGCAGCCATGATCATTCATCTGTTCCCGGGTTTCATGTCCATGATTGCTGTTTACTATATCGTTAAAATGATCGGGTGGACGGCAGGCCCCATGCTGCTCGTTGCCATGATCGCTGTTTACGCCGGGGGCGCAGGCTGCGGATATCATATCGCGAAAGGATTTTTCGACACAGTGTCCACATCGCTGGACGAAGCTGCCAAGCTGGACGGTGCCAGCAATTGGCAGGTGCTCACGAAGATTATCATGCCACTGAGCAAGCCGGTTGTAGTTTACACGCTGTTGACATCTTTTGCCGGTCCTTTCAAGGATTTTATGCTGGCGAAGGTGCTGTGCGGAACCCACAGGGATTACTATACAGTGGCAGTAGGACTGTATCAGATGCTGGAAGTAGAATATATTGACCAGTGGTTCTGCAGTTTTGCGGCGGGAGCCGTCATTATCTCGATACCGGTAGGCGCGCTGTTTTTGGCTACACAGAAGTATTATGTGGAAGGTGTCAGCGGAGCTGTAAAGGGCTGACAGATATTCGGCTGTGCATTAAAAAATGCCTTGAAGATACCTTCGAGGCATTTTGCATTATTCCAGGAGCCAGACAGGAAAGTTTAGATCAAAAAGGGCAGAAGAGATATAAAAATTTACAAGAAAGGAAAAGGCGTATACAATGCAGGAATATTTGAACGCATTAAACGAGGGGACGGAGGTTCTTATGGTTTTGTCAGTCATATTATTTGCCGGGTTTATCATGACAAGACTTACGAATACGTTAAATCTTCCCAAAGTAAGTGGGTATATACTGGCTGGCATATTGATCGGCCCGTGCGGTTTGGACATGATTCCAACGGATATGATCAGCCATATGGGATTTGTCAGTGACCTTGCCCTGGCATTCATTGCTTTTGATGTAGGAAAGTTTTTTAAAAAAGAGATTATTATGAGAACGGGAAGCAGGATCATAGTCATCACCTTATTTGAGACATTAATGGCAGGGGTACTTGTCACTGTGTTTTCCCGGGTTGTATTTGGACTGGATATAGAGTTTGCCCTGATACTGGGGGCAATCGCAACGGCGACTGCCCCCGCCAGCACGATGATGACAATTAATCAATACAAGGCAGAGGGAGAATTTGTTGATACGCTTTTACAGATCGTTGCACTGGATGATGTGGTGTGTCTGATGGCATTCAGCATTGTGTCAGCAGCTGCAGGAAACACGAACGGGCAGAGTGTTGCGGCAAAAGAGATCATAATGCCCATTGCATATAATATCATGGCACTGGCTTTCGGGTTTTTCTGCGGTTATTTTTTAAGCAGACTCCTTATTCCCGCAAGGAGCAAGGATAACAGGCTGATTCTGGCAATTGCCATGCTGATTGGTATCTCGGGACTTTGCGCATCCTATAATATATCTCCATTGCTGGCATGTATGGTATTTGGGGCGGCGTACATTAATCTGACCCGTGACAAAAAATTATACCAGCAGCTGAATAATTTTACGCCGCCTGTTATGTCTATATTTTTCATCGTATCAGGAATGAACCTTGATGTTTCCGCACTGAGGACAGTCGGTGTAATCGGGGTTAGCTATTTTATTGTCCGCATCATTGGAAAGTATCTGGGCACGTATATCAGCTGCCTGCTCCTAAAGACAGGCAAAGAGATCAGAAATTACATGGGGCTTGCCCTGATACCACAGGCGGGCGTTGCAATTGGACTTGCATTCCTGGGCGAGAGGCTGCTGCCCGGCGAAAAAGGTAAATTGCTGCTGACCATTATCCTTTCGTCTTCTGTTTTATATGAAATGATAGGGCCGGTTTGTGCCAAAATAGCTTTGATTTTTTCGGGGTGTATCACAACAGAAGCGATGAGAAAAGCAGAGACAGAAGTGATCAGGGAAAATCAGGAGGATGCTTTATTGCCCGTACAGGCTTCGGGGGATCTGTCCGGAAGCAGGGATGGCGGGAAAGCGGAGGGCATGAATGAAAATATAGGCAAAGAAACGCTTGTGAAATGTATGCAGGAATTAGGGGCGGGTGTAGAAAACCACGAATTTTTTGATATTGAACGGGAGGTTCCGTTAACCGCTCAAAAGAAAGGGGAAAAAGGCGAAGGAAAAAGGAAAAAGAAAAAGTTAAAGGCGAAAGCGTGGTGAAGAGTATGGATTTTAATCTTTTCCATACAACGAAAGAGACCCCTTACGGAAACTTTTGAAATGTTATATACAAAATGCGAAACAGGTTGTTTTCTGGTTAAGATTTTCATATAATATAAGTGGAAGTGAGGTGTATATAAAGAATGCCAGGAAGAATGATAGCGATAAAACATCATCTTTCAAGCGGATGCTGTATGTGCAGCGGGATTGAGGTTTGCATTGTGAATAATGATAATAAAGTGATTGATATGCGTGGGGTGAAGGTATGGATAGGAATATTTTGGTCAATATAGGAGTACAGTGTTTTGATCGGATAAGGGAGCAGAAAGCCTTTTATATCGACAAGGCTGATTTTATTTGAGGGGCTTTCCATTTGATTCCTGTTCCGATATTTATAATCTCTGGTCGATCACGTTTTTTATAGACAATGGCGGCGAGTATGACACTTAATGGGCAGATACGAGCGGAAACGGGCTTGTCAATTCCCTGATCCGGCAGGGAAATACCGCAGTCAAGAGTGCAATAGAGGATCTGAAACAGTTTTTCAGGTTTTGACATTGCTAAAAACGTGTCAGATGATGATGCGCCGGAGTGGCGATGCATTAGCATCGCTCCGGTTCCGGGTACTCTACGCCGAACGTATCGACCGTAACGCTTTTCATCACCTGATCTTCCAGCGGTCTGTCGGAATAATCGGTGTTTGTGGTGGCGATCTTGTCCACGATATCCAGTCCTTCAATCACTTTTCCAAACGCCGCATAAGCGCCGTCCAGATGCGGGCTTGTCTTGTGCATGATGAAGAACTGGCTTCCCGCGGAGTCGGGCATCATGCTTCTTGCCATGGAGAGTACGCCGGGCGTGTGCTTTAATTCATTCTCAAAGCCGTTCTGAGCAAACTCTCCGGCGATCGAGTAACCGGGGCCGCCCATTCCGGTTCCCTCGGGGCAGCCGCCCTGGATCATGAAGCCGTTGATGACTCTGTGGAAGATCAGTCCGTTATAGTAGCCCTTGTTGATCAGGCTGATAAAATTATTGACCGTGTTTGGTGCGATCTCAGGATAAAGCTCTGCTTTGATGAGGTCGCCGTTTTTCATTTCGATCGTGACAACTGGATTCTGTGCCATAAAATATTTCCTCTTTTCTTTTATTTTCTTTCAAGATCTTCTGTCAAAGATTTGAATCGATACCGGCTTATTATACAATGAAATGGGTTTAAATGGTAGGTCTGATTCAAAAATACTCAAAAAAGATGCAACGAACCGGTTGCGGGATCCGAATATATATGCAGAAAACATCGAGAGATGTATTCAGAGGATGTGTGCCTGGATTTTGTCGGGAAGGTACGGAGGAGGTGAGGGAGTGGACAAGGAGCAGAGATGGATCCGCCAGATCCAGCGCAGGGGGTCCCGGGAGGCCGCGGACTGTCTGGTCCGGGCTTACTATGATGAGATCTACCGCTTTGTGTACCGTCAGGTGGGCAACAAGGAGGATGCCCTGGATCTGACGCAGAGCATTTTTGTGGCGGTGCTGCGCTCCCTGCCGGGATATCAGCCGGGGCAGGCAGGTTTCCGCACATGGCTGTATGCGGTGGCGAACAATAAAGTGATCGATGCGCGCAGAAAAGTGCAGCATGTGCTGATCTCGGCAACGCCGTTTGAGGAGCTGGAGCCTCCGGCGCGCGATGATTTTGTTTCCCGCATACAGGACAGGATGCTTCTGGCGCAGATCGAGTCATACGTGTCCTGCCAGTCTCTGGAACAGCAGGAGGTGTTCAGGCTGCGGGTGTACGCCGGACGGTCGTTTCCCGAGATCGCGGAGATCCTGGGCGAGCGGGAGGAAGCTGTGAAGGCGCGTTACTATCGGTTGATCAGAAAGATCAGAAAGGAGTTTTCGGATGATGAATGATCGGGAGATATTTCCAGTGGAAGTGCCCCTGCTGACGGAGGATGAGAAGAAAAGGGCGGTGGCGATGATCCTTGACACGGCAATGCCGGCGATCTTG
Source organism: Lachnospiraceae bacterium (assembly GCA_009774375.1). Lineage (GTDB taxonomy): Bacteria > Bacillota > Clostridia > Lachnospirales > Lachnospiraceae > COE1. Next base: position 63,114 of record VSNO01000004.1, on the reverse strand, counting down.
CCAAAGAGCGCCATTTGGCGGGAACTGTGCCGGACGGCGGGCATGGTCGGTCTGCGCACACTGTTTTTTGGTGTCGGTGACTGCTTCTTTCTGGCGGCGCTGGTGATGTGCGTCTGCCTGTTTCCGGCAGCAGCGGTGATGGCAGGCATGGCACGCGCGGCGTCCTGTCTGTTTCTGATTTCGCCGGCTTTCTATGCTTTGTCACACCTGCTGACGATGTGGAAGGAATACCAGACGCGGACGCTGGAGTGGAAATGGACATGGCGCATATCGTTCCGGACGATCCTGGCGCTCCGGATGCTGGTGCTGGGTGCGGTGTCCGTGGTGGGAAGCATTCTGGTCTGTGCGGTGTTGTGGAGTCTGGAAAGGCAGGAGGTATCCTTTGTCTGGATGTTGTCGGTAGCATTTTCGGCGCTTTTCCTGTACGGCAGTTTATCTCTGCTGGGGCAGCGGCTGTGGGGAATGCGCGCGGTTCTGCCGGTGCCGCTTGCGTGGGTTATGGTCAGTCTGGTTCCTGTATTCTGGGAGCCGGCAGCGGTCTGGCTGATGCAGATACCGGCATATGTCTTTCTGACGGCTGCGGCTGCGGGAGCAGGATTTTATCTGATACAGATGTATTATTTTGTCGCGGCTGGTATATCGGGATTTGACTGGAGGCTGGGTATATGATGATTTGGAAAGGAGAGGGATCATGCTGTCAGTAGAACGGGTTACGAAATGTTATGGGAATCTTACGGTGCTGGAGGATATCAGCCTGGATCTTGCACAGGGGGTCTATGGCCTGCTGGCGCCAAACGGCGCCGGTAAGTCCACGCTGATGAAGATGCTGGCGACGCTGCTGTTTCCCACGAAAGGGAGGATCCTGTGGGACGGGGAGGAGATCGTTGCCATGGGGGAGCGCTACCGCGGGCTTCTGGGATATCTGCCGCAGGATTTTGGATATTATCCGAACAGTACGCCGCGGCAGTTTATGCGCTATGCGGCAGCACTTCAGAAGATACCGCGCGCGGAGACGGACCGGAGGATCATCCGTCTGCTGGAGCTGGTGGGATTGTCCGACGCGGCGGACAGGAAGCTAAAAAGGCTTTCCGGCGGAATGCTCCAGCGTGTGGGGATCGCGGTCGCGATGTTGAACGATCCGCGGCTGCTGATATTGGACGAGCCGACAGCGGGGCTGGATCCGGGGGAGCGGGTGCGGTTCCGGAATATGATCCATTCCCTGGCGGAAGACAGGATCGTGATCCTGTCCACACATATCGTGTCGGACATCGAGACGATCGCGGGGCGGATCATCATGCTGCGTGATCACAGGCTGCTCTGCTGCGACACGCCGACGCAGATCTGCGGCCGTTTCCGGGGAAAGATCTTTCAGCTTCCGGCAGATGCGCAGATCAGGCCGCATCAGCATGTGCTCAGCGAGGGGCAGGGGGAAAATGGAACGGTGCTGCGCGTCCTGTCTGAGATGCCGCCTGAGGATGGTGTGGCTGTCGCGCCGTCCCTGGAGGATGCGTTTCTTGCGATCTATGCTTTAAAAAGAGAGGGTGCCTGAGTGAGACTGATCGCGTTTGAGATGAAGAAAGTGGTCTGTTTCCCGGCGCTGTGGACATTTTTAATGTTGAGCCTCGTGCTGAACGGGCTGCTGATCCTCGGGAATGACGATGTACGGAATTATTTTGATACGGAAAAAGATGACAGCGGTGCAGTTATGGGCGTGCCGGAAAATGTCTTTGAGGGATATGACACGGGTGTGCTGGCGGTATTTTATGCGGACATCGTGAGGGAGTCGCCGACAGCGGTCGCCTGGATCCGGAAAAAGTACAGTCTGCTGCAGCCGAGGGCGGAACAGCTTGCAAAGAGCGGTGCGGCGCTGGATCATTATGCCGGGAAAGCCACGTACGAGTCGCACCAGCTTCTCTTTGGGATACTGATGCGCGCCACACTTGCGGAGGGCAGTATCTGTGCGATGCTTGTGATCCTGTATCTGATGGGGTACGAGCAGCTCAACCGCACGGAGGGGCAGGTGTGTTCAAGCTGCAAAGGGCGGCAGCTATGGATGACAAAGATTGCGGCGGCAATGCTGTCGGCAGAAGTGCTGTATGTCCTGCTTGCCGGAATGACACTGGCGTTTTACTTTGGCAGGTGGGATTACGGAGGAATATGGGGGGACAGTGTGTCCAGCCGTTTTAATTATCTGACGGATATGCTGTATAAACGCCCGTTTCTCACCTGGCATGACTTTACGGTAGGAGGGTATCTTGCGGCTTCGCTGAGTCTGGGCGCCGGACTTGTGGCGGTGTTTGGCCTGCTTGCGGCGGTGTGCGCGATGCTTTTGCGCAATGTTTACGCTGCGGCGCTGGTGCTTGGCACGGTGTTGTTTGGGGGGATCGGGCTGGGCAGCCTGTTCTCGCAATGCAGGGTATGGGCAGCCTATTTTGTCATGACGCTGCAGCCGTCTGCGGTCTGGCTGGACGTAAACGTATGGTTTACGGAATCAGGGATCGCCGCCTTCATTCCGTGGCAGGAGACTGTGGCTGTGGCTTTGAACCTGGCAGTGTGCAGCATGGCAGTATGCGTTATGTTCAGGCGCTTTATGCGCAGGGATCTGAGTTGAGGATCTGCAGAAGGAGAGGATGAAGATGGAGATTTGGAAATGGGAACTGCGTAAGATCGCTAATCCGGGGATCCTGGCGGCGGTCGTGCTGCTCGGGATCGTGTATTACTATATGTTTCCGTCATTTTATGTCCGGTATTTCCGCAATGGTCCCAATGCGGAGGCGGAATTTGCGCTGTCCGCGGAGTGGGCGGCGAAGTATGGGGTGACAATGGAGCCTTCCGAGCGGGAGGAGCTTGATGGACAGCTTGCCGGGGAAAAGGCGGATTTTCAGGAAATGCTTTTGGCGATCGCGGAGGCGTCGGACGCGGGGATCACGGACTATGACAGCTTTTGCGTTTACAGGGACAGCTATTATGACCAGACTGCCGCGGCTGGAAGTGTGGCGGACATGGAGCAGGAGTGGCTGCTCCACCGGATCATGGATGGAACGAATTATTACAGGGTCCAGACGCTGGCAGGATTTATGGACGCTTACGACAGGAGGGCTGAAAGGACGGCAGACCGCACTGGTACGGATATCTGTCGGTCTGCGCCGGACGATGATACGGACGCCATGAGACAGCGTGAGAGCGGGCTGATGCAGTCTGCGCGCTGGTATGGATATCTGCCGGGCTGTGTGTGGCAGTCCACATGCGAATATGCAAAGGATCTTGCGGTCTGGTGCGTGCTCTGCAATGTTCTGCTGCTCTCCCCGGTGCTGGTGCGCGACCGCATGTACAGGACGCGGCCGATGCAGTGGAGTTCCCGCCATGGAAGGGCGGTGCTGCAGACACAGATGACTGCGGCGTGCATGGCAGCGCTGGCAGTTACAGCGGTGAATCTGGTGCTGTACGGGATTCCTTTTTTGCGGCAGGGACCGTTGGTCTTTAGAACTTTTGGACTGGAAAGTATCTGGAGCGATGCGACGCCGTGGTTTGACTGGACTTATGGGACGTATCTGCTTGTGCTGGCGGCGCTGATCACAGTCCTGTCGGCAGCAGCCGCGCTGTTGACGGTATTTGTGTCGCAGTACAGCGGAAATTATATCGCCATGCTGCTGAAGGCGCTGCCGCTGTTTGTCGCTGTGGGTGCCATGGCGGGAAGCTGGCTGCTGGATGGTTCCTTTTATTTCCGCAGCCTGTGGCAGAATGCACCAGTGTGGGGATTTTGCGGCATGGAGGCGGTGATGGCTTGTCTGTTGCTGTTTTGTGGAATGGTGCTCTGCATGTCTGCAGTCCGCAGGCAGCGGCGGGCGCAGATGTGAAGGCGCGGCGGCAGATACTGCAAAACTGTCTGTCGGTTTGATCCGTATCGATCTATTGTGTCAGCACTGCCCGGATTTGCGGGATTTCTTGTTTGCGTACATCTGCTCGTCCGCTTTTTTGAGCAGTGCATGGTAATCCGTCTGGTCTTCTGTCAGACAGCAGCCAAAAGAGAAACCGAGGGGGACGTACAGTTCGTCGTTCAGGCGGGCACGGCTGTTGTTCTGCAGCTCCTCCAGCGCCCTCACGGTGTCAGACAGGGACTCTTTTGTCTGGAACTGGTATAGAAACAGGACGAACTCGTCGCCGCCCAGTCTTGCGGCGGCGCTGTGGCCGGGGGCAAAGTTTTCCAGAAGGCTGGCAAGCTGCTTCAGGTAGGCGTCGCCGCCCTCGTGGCCGTATGTATCGTTGATCACCTTCAGGTTGTCCGCGTCGATCATCACAAATGCACTTTCGCGAAATGCCTGTGGTTTGCTGAAACAGGAATCGAGGTAGTTTTCCAGACCGCGGTTATACAGTCCGGTCAGATGGTCATAGTCCCGCTCATGTTCGATCTGCAGGCGTTTCAATGTATCTTCAGTCACATCGATGAGGACGCCGAATACGTTGCTGTTCTCGGAGATCTCTTCAACTCTGATATAGCGCCCATCCAGCTCAAAAACGTTGGAATCACCGGTGCAGGGATGGCTGTAAAGCCGGGACAGCGATCTGATGAACAGCTGGCAGTCACAGGTCAGCTGTTGTGTTTTTTCATGTGGAAGCCCGAGAAGCTGTGGGACGTATTCCGTGAAACGGGCCTGGGGCATTTGTTTGTCGTACTCGTATACCCCGATGTACTTATTGGTCTTGCTGAGCACGTAGGACATCTTCCTGCTGCTGTCCAGGAGACTTTTTTTCATCCGGTTGATGTCGCTGCTCAGTTCCGAGAACTCTATGCTGCTCCGGACATCAATGACTTCGTCGAGATTTCCGGCGGCGATAGCGTGGAGTTTTTGATTGATGTGTTTGATATCATCCACGACATAGCGGTTCATGTATCCGGTCGCAGCGCGCATGAGAACCATCGCGATGATGACAAGACACAGAAAGAGGACCAGGGTGTTGAGTATGATCCATTCATATAGTTCACGGTTGCTAAGGACACGCCCGATATAATTGGAATCGATCGATCTGAACACACAGAAAACACCCTGGCCGTTGACCGTGGCGTGAAAGCCGTCTGGCTGGCTGGCGATGTCGTCAAGACGAAGGCCGATCGTCTCGATATTTTGGTGGACACAGTCCAGATCCGTGGAGCCCACGATCTCTCCGCTTGTGCGGTCAATGGCATAGTAGCTGGCCTTCGAATTCACGCGGAACAGGGAAAATATGTAGGAGAGTTCGTTCTTCTTTGTCACCTTCATGACGTTGACGGGTTCCATGCCGACCTGGACGATAAAATTCCCGTCGGAACTCCACAGAGCCGAATACTGCATCAGCTTTCCCTCTGCGACATTGGGGGTTATGTCCTGCACAAGCTTTAAGGAATGATCGGTCAGCATTGGTTTAAAGAACATCATCTGTTCGCCGGAATCAAAGGTATAATCATAATAATCCGGGTGCGTACCGGCATAGATCCGGCCGGTTTTGTCAAAGATATGGATTTCATCCACTTCCATAAAAACCGCGATCCGCCGAAGCTCGTCAACGTTGTCAAGGACAGAGGGATTGTTCTGGATCAGATAAGCGATGGCCTCGGCATTGTACAGGCAGGTTCCACGGTATGCCGCACTGATCTCGGAGAGCTCGGCATTGTTCTGTTCCAGGACCTGCTCGATCTGCTGAAACGTCATGATGGCGTCGTTGTATGCCTGCCGGTGTGTGTCGGCGACCTGAAAGAAAATGATGATGATCGTCAAAAAGGTGATCAGGATCAATGTGACCAGATTCATGTAGCGGCTGATAATTTTTTTAAGTGGTTTCATCTGTGCCTCCTAAAGGGCTATGTAACTATTGATCTATGATATCATAACCAGGGGGGATAAGCAAGCGGATTCGGGATTTGCCGGATTGCAATGGCAGCCGTGTTACGATATAATATATAAGGCATTTTGACAGTTCATGATACTGGGAGGAGAGAAAATGGGACAGGTGCAGGCGCCCGTGATCCTGATCGCGGAGGATGACAATGATATCAATCATATGCTTACTGAGCTGCTGGGCAGCCGCGGCTATCAGACGCAGTCTGCTTTCTCGGGCACAGAGGCGCTATTATATATAGAAAGAAATGCACCGGCAGCGGTGGTGCTCGATCTGATGCTGCCGGGTATGACAGGGCAGGAGCTGCTGGCGCGCATCCGGGAGATCGACGCGGGGATCGTGGTGGTCGTCGCCTCGGCGAGGGACGATGTGTGCACCCGGGTGGAGCTGCTGCGCGCAGGGGCGGATGACTATGTGGTGAAGCCGTTTGACACGGAGGAGCTGCTGGCGCGGATCGAGGCGGTACTGCGCAGGAAAGGGCAGGGGAAACGACACGGGGGCGGAGACGAAAGGCTGGTGTACAAGGACATTGTGATGCGGCTGGATGAATTTGGCATCACCGTGTCGGGACAGGAGGTCGCGCTCACAAAGCGCGAATACAGGATCCTCGAGCTGCTGGTCCGCAATCCCGGGAAGGTATTTACCAGAAACAATATCTACGAGTCCGTCTGGAACGAGGAATATCTCGGCGAGGACAATGCGGTCAATGTGCATATCAGCAATATCCGCCAGAAGCTTGCGCGGGCAAACAGCGGGGAAACCTATATCCAGACGGTGTGGGGGATCGGGTTTAAGATGAAACTTTAAACTTTCTTTATGTTTTCCCTACTATTTCTAAAAATATCCGTGTTAAACTGAATGATATCAGGATAGGTACATAAGAAAGGAATATCATATGGAAATGAACACGGAATATGCATTGAGAACATGTGGTCTTACAAAGACATACAGGCAGCAAAGGGCGGTCGACAATGTCAGTATGAATGTCAGAAAGGGCGACATCTATGGCTTTATCGGCAAAAACGGGGCGGGAAAGACTACCTTCATGAAGATGGTGGCGGGTCTTGCCAATCCGACACAGGGGACGATCGAGCTGTTTGGGAAAAAGGAGGCGCTGGAACGGCAGCGAAGCCGCGTCGGCTGTCTGATCGAGGAGCCGGGATATTATCCCTATATGACAGCGATGGACAATCTGGAGATCGTGCGCAGGAATCTCGGGATAGCGGAGCGGGATATCACGCACGAGATGCTCGATCTTGTGAAATTGTCGGGTGCCGGGAAGAAAAAAATAAAACATTTCTCGATGGGGATGAAGCAGCGGCTGGGTATTGCCATCGCCCTGATGCGGAATCCGGATCTTCTGATCCTGGATGAGCCGATCAACGGGCTTGACCCTTCCGGCATCAGGGAGATCCGCGATCTGCTCACACAGTTAAACAGAGAGCGGCAGACGACTATCCTGGTCTCGAGCCATATTTTGGGGGAGCTGTCAAAGATAGCGACGAGGTACGGGATCATCAGGGAGGGTGCGCTCGTCGAGGAGTTTGATGCGGAGGCATTGGAGGAGCGGTGCAGGCGGTGCCAGAAGGTTGTGGTGGATGACACTGCCGCGGCAGCGGCAATCCTGGAGGTGCGCTTTGGCATCACCGATTATGACGTGCCCGACACGCATATGATCCGCATCTTTGAGCGGTACGACGAGGCGGAGGAGATCAACAGGGCTCTGGTCACGGGAGGTGTCGCGCTGCGCGAGAGCGTGCTTGCGGGGCAGGATCTGGAGGGGTATTTCATGGAGCTGCTCGGCAGTACAATGGCATAGCGGGCTATGACATGTTTGGGTATGGAGGTGTTTTGTTTTGATGTATAATTTAATGAGTTCTGAACTGTATAAATGGAGGAAGAGCAGGGCGTTTTATGTCTGTCTGCTGTCTGCGCTGGTCTGCATCGTGCTGGTCTGGCTGTCCTTCTGGGTGGAGGATCAGGTGGAGCGCGGAAATATCGAGAATGGGACGATGGGTTTTGCCGTGATGGAGCCGGATGCGGAGGGCGGGGAGGCGACCGGCATTCTCGATGACCTTGACATCATGCTGATGATCCAGACTTTTGTGGGAGGCGGTTTTTCGACCTTGTTCATTGCGCTCTTTGTCTGTGTGTGGGTGGTTGGCGAGTACACGAACGGTGCGGTCAAAAACACGGTCGGAAAGGGATGCTCCCGCCTTCATGTCTTCATGGCGAAGTACATTTCATCGGTGGTGTCCGCACTGGCGCTGAATCTGGTGATCATTCTGGCAGTAGTGTTGACGGGGGCGGCAGTGACAGGGCCGGCGCGGATCGGTGAGACTTTTTGGCTGGATTGCCTGGTCTATGCCGGCTTGCAGCTGATGCTCGGTCTGGCTTATGCCGGTGTGATCGCCATGGTCGGTGAATTTACCAGAAGCATGGCAGTCAGTATCGGGATCAGTATCCTGCTGGCAGCGCTGTCTCCTGCGCTGGCAAGTGCGGCGGATCTGATTTTCAAGGCAGTGCACAGTGATTTCAGGGTGAGCGATTACTGGATCGTGAGTTTGATCGAACATTGCCCGTATGAAGGCATTGACATGGATTTTGCAGGCAGGGCGGTGTGTGCCACGGCGATGTGGATGATCGTTTCGCTGTCCGCCGGACTGGTGCATTTTCGGAATGCAGATGTCTGACAGCGCCGTGCTGAAAAGATCGCGCATCAGAGAAGGAGGTAAGAATGCAGGAGCTGTTTGGTGTGGTGGTTGTCTGGTCTGTGCTGATGACAGGCGTGTCATTTTTCTGTCTGATCCGTCTGGGGCGTTACAGGCGTCAGATCCGGCATATGGTGGAGGAGCTTTCGATGATGCAGCAGGAGGATACCGATCACAGGTTATCCTCCTGCTGTCGTGCTGGAAGGATGCAGGAAGTGATCCTCCTGTTGAATCAGATCGTCGGGAGATACCGCAGTGAGCGGGTGCTGCTGCGGAGGGAGAACCGTGCATACAGGGAGAGCATCACGAGCATCTCACACGATATCCGGACTCCGCTCACGAGCGCAAAAGGTTATCTGCAGATGCTCTCAGAGGGCACACTGTCAGATCCGGCTTCGGTGAATAAATGTCGGGAGTACATCGCATCGGTGGAGCGCAGGGTGGACGACGTGACGGACCTGTTAAACCAGCTGTTTGAGTACACGCGGATCGAGGCGGGCAGTATGGCGTTTTCTATGGAACGGATCAATCTCACCAATCTGTTTGCGGATACGGTCTCCATGTTTTATGATGATTTTGTGAAAAAGGGCTGCGAGCCGGTCGTCGATATCCCACAGACGCCCTGCTATGTCCTTGCGGACCGGCATGCCCTTGTCCGGATCATCGAGAATCTGATCCACAATGCGCTTGTCCACGGGACGGGGGATTACCGCCTTGCTTTGCTAAAACAGGACGATGCTGTCTGCCTGTGTGTGTCGAACCGGACAGACAGTATTGAGGAGAGCGACCTTGACAGGATCTTTGAGCGTTTTTATACGACAGATGTCTCGCGGACGCACAAGGCGACAGGGCTTGGACTGGCGATCGTCAGGCAGTTTGCAGAGCACATGAACGGGCGTGTGGAGGCATCGCTCGAAGGCGGTATATTTTCGATAAGTGTGAAATGCTCTTCTTGCATATCGCGCACAGATAGTGTAGACTGTAATAAGAACAGTTGAAATATTGGAGGAGAAGATGCAGACAAAGCGAATCAGGTCATTACATATCATTATCATATTGCTGCTGATCATAACGATTATCTCATTGACCTTTGCGGGGGTGATGGGAGCGCTGTACGTGCGGGAGGTCAAGGAGGTAGGCCGCCTGCGCGGGGAGCGGGAACAGCTATTGGCGGACCAGGCTCTGCCTGCGCTGTCCGTCGACGTGGAGGATGGCACGTCCGGAAGTCAGGAGCCTGGAATGGAGGATGCGGAATCGGCAGGCGGCGTTGCGGCAGCCGGTCAGGATGCGCCACTGGATCTGGACGATGCGGGGATCGCGGCGCTCATGCAGTCGAAGGAGGCCGAGGTCGAGCAGTCCATCAAGGACAGGATGCGGGAGCTTGTGACGGGGGAGGACGGTAGTCCGCTCAAGATGCTCCGCTCATTTTTTCCGGAAAATCTGATCTACAGTTTTGAAAACGAATATGTGTTTGCGCCTGTGCTGGATGAGGTGACAAAGCACAGCCTTCTCGACGAGAATTTCCAGAAGACGGAAGAAGGGCTGATGCAGTATGTGGAAAACGGTACGGTCACGTCGCACAAGGGGATCGACGTGTCAAAATATCAGGGCGATATCGACTGGAATGCTGTCCGGGAAGAGGGCATCGAGTATGCTTTTATCCGGCTGGGACTGCGGGGATATGAGTCGGGCAAGATCGTGCTGGATGATTTTTATGATGCGAACATGAAGGGCGCCAACGAGGCAGGCGTTCGTGCCGGTGTATACTTCTTCACGCAGGCGGTCACGGTCGAGGAGGCGCAGGAGGAAGCGGCATTTGTGATCGAACATCTGGCGGGGTATGATGTGTCCTGCCCGGTCGTGTTTGACGTGGAGCGGATCTCCGGGGGCAAGGGGCGCGCGGATCAGATCACCAGGGAGGAGCGCACTGCCATCACGATCGCGTTCTGCGAGGCGGTCAGGGCGGCGGGGTACACGCCGATGATCTACGGAAACGTTGTCTGTTTCACACAACTGCTTGACATGCCGCAGCTCAACGCCTATGAGAAGTGGTACGCATTTTATGACGACTATATGTATATGCCCTACGAGGTGACCTGCTGGCAGTACACGGAGAAAGGGCGGGTGGACGGCATTCCGAACAATGTGGATCTGAACATATCATTTAAAGTATGGTAAAGGAGTGTATGGAAATGAGTAAAGAAATCGAAATATTGCAGCAGATGATCGACGCGAGCAGCAGGATCGTTTTTTTCGGGGGAGCGGGTGTGTCCACTGAGAGCGGGATCCCTGATTTTCGGAGCGTGGACGGACTCTACAACCAGAAGTATGACTATCCGCCGGAGACGATACTGAGCCATACGTTTTATATGAAGCGGCCGGACGAATTTTTCCGGTTTTACCGCGATAAGATGCTCTGTCTGGACGCGAAGCCAAACACCGCGCACAAAGTTCTGGCAAAGCTCGAGGCGCAGGGGAAGCTGACTGCGGTCGTGACACAGAATATCGACGGGCTGCATCAGGCGGCGGGCAGCAGGAAAGTGCTCGAGCTTCACGGCAGCGTCCTGCGCAATTACTGTGAAAAGTGCGGTGCGTTTCACGCGGTGGAGGAGATCGTGGACAGCACCGGCGTGCCGGCGTGCTCGTGCGGCGGCAGGATCAAGCCGGATGTGGTATTGTATGAGGAAGGGCTTGACCAGAGTATTCTGCAGGAATCGGTTCGCGTCATCAGCGAGGCGGATATGCTGATCATCGGCGGCACCTCGCTTGCGGTGTATCCTGCGGCGGGACTCATTGATTACTACCAGGGAAACAGGCTCGTGCTGATCAACAAGACGCCGACACAGCGCGACACCAAGGCGGATCTGGTCATCACAGGGAGCATCGGTGAAGTATTTGCACAGATTGATCTGCATGAGTAGACAGTGCGGAAAAGCGAGATGGGTTATGGGATTTGAATATGAAGTTGGCGATATCGTCAGACTGAAAAAGCCGCACCCCTGCGGCAGCCCGGAGTGGGAGATCCTGCGCGTGGGTGCGGATTTCCGCCTCAGATGCGCAGGCTGCGGGCATCAGGTCATGCTCCCGCGGCGCCAGGTCGAGAAGGGAACAAAGGGGTTAAGGAAAAAAAATAGTGACAATAATTTGTAAAACAGCTTGCAAATTCAGGAAAAATATAGTATCATAAACCATTGTGATATATAAATCCTTGCTTCTTCTTCGGGAAGAGGCCAGAGACCAGAAGGAGGTAACAAAATGAACAAGTATGAATTAGCCGTTGTTGTCAGCGCAAAGCTTGAGGACGATGAGAGAGCTGCCACCGTTGAGAAGGTAAAGAACATGATCACAAAGCATGGTGGCACGATCACAAATGTGGATGAGTGGGGCAAGAAGAGACTTGCTTACGAAGTGCGCAAGATGAGGGAAGCTTTCTATTATTTCATTCAGTTTGATGGCGAAGCAACTGTTCCGGCAGAGATCGAGTCAAGGATCCGTCTCATGGAGAACGTTGTCAGATATTTGTGCGTTAGACAGGACGAGAAATAGGATGCGCGCCTGTTTCGGGGAAAAAGAGACGGGGCGTACAGTGGAGACTTCAATATATGAATAAAGTAATTTTGATGGGACGTTTGACAAGGGATCCCGAGGTGAGATACACACAGGGTGAGAACCAGATGGCGATCGCAAGGTACACGCTTGCCGTGGACAGGCGGTTTGCCCGCGGCGGCAATAACAACGATGAGAACACGGCGGATTTCATTCCGTGTGTCGCTTTTAACAAAGCGGGCGAGTTTGCGGAGCGCTATTTCCGCAAAGGAACCAAGATTGCCGTGTCCGGTCGGATCCAGACCGGAAGCTACACCAACAAGGACGGTGTGAAGGTATATACCACGGAAGTCATTGTTGACGACCAGGAATTTGCTGAGAGCAAGAACAGCAGCAGCAACTCCGACGGCGGTTACGGAAATAACAATTACGGAGGCGGCTTCGGAGGCGGAAACAGCCAGCCGGCAGCGCCGATGGCAGCAGGCGACGGCTTCATGAACATTCCGGACGGGATCGATGAGGAGCTGCCGTTTAACTAAGATCTGTTTTTAACGTTTTTGAGTTTGAAAGAATAGGGGGCTTTATCATGGCTTTTAATAAAACTGAAAAAGCGGATTCTCCGATGAAGAGAAGAGGCGGGATCCGTAGAAGAAAGAAAGTTTGCGTATTTTGCGGCAAGGACAATGTGATCGATTACAAGGATACGGCGAAGTTAAAGAGATATGTGTCTGAGAGAGGCAAGATCCTTCCCAGACGTATCACAGGAAACTGCGCAAAGCATCAGAGAGCGCTCACAGTGGCGATCAAGAGAGCACGCCATGTGGCATTGATGCCGTACACGATCGACTGATCTGATCATGAGGAACCAATGAACTGATAAGAGGTTTATTGGTTCTTTTTTTATTTTCATTTTTTGGAAAAACGTGGTATACTAGGAAATGTATTAGGAAAAGGAGAGATTGGCAATGGCATATTCGAAGGTAGTAGAAAATTTTTTGAGGTATGTGAAGATCGACACGCAGTCGTCGGAGGAGTCGTCGGACAGGGTTCCCTCGACGGACAAACAGCGGGATCTGGCAAAGATGCTTGCCGGGGAGCTTGGATCGCTGGGAGCGGAGGATGTGCGGTATGACGAGGAGCACGGCTATGTCTACGCAGTGATCCCTTCCAATGTCGGGGGGACAGACGGGGATAAAATACCGTCGGTCGGATTTATCGCGCATATGGATACTGCTCCGGCGGTGAGCGGTGCGCATGTCGAGCCGAGGGTGATCGAGGATTATGACGGAAATGATATCGTACTGAACGAGGATGCGCACATCGTGACATCTGTGTCGGATTTTCCGATGTTAGCGAAATGTAAGGGCAAGAGCCTGATCGTGACGGACGGCAATACGCTGCTCGGCGGTGACGACAAGGCCGGCGTCGCCGAGATCATGGCGATGGCGGAGCATCTGCTGACACACCCGGAGATCCGGCACGGCAGGGTCTGCATCGGGTTCACGCCCGACGAGGAGGTCGGGAACGGTGTGGCATATTTTGATATCAGGGGCTTTGGCGCGGATCATGCCTACACGGTGGACGGCGGTATGCTCGGCGATATGAGCTATGAGTGCTTTAACGCGGCGGGCGCGGTCCTGACAGTCACCGGGAAGAGCGTACACCCGGGCTATGCCAGGAATGTCATGAAGAACGCCATTAAGCTCGCGTATGAATTTCAGTGCGCACTCCCGGATGAATGCCCGGAGAACACGGAAGGGTATGAGGGTTTTTATCATGTGGATCATATGAAGGGCAATGTGGAAAAGGCTGTCGCGGAGTACATCATCAGAGACCACGACAGGGCAAAGTTCGAGGAGCGGAAAGCGGTCTTTGAAAAAACAGCGGCTGAGTTAAACAAAAAATATGGCGAGGGGACCTTCTGCGTAGAGATCACAGATTCCTACTGCAATATGCGCGAGATGATCGAGAAGGAGATGCACATTGTCGACCATGCGGTGGAGGCCATGAAGCGGGCGGGCGTGGAGCCTGAGATCTCACCGATCCGGGGCGGCACGGACGGCGCGAGGCTGTCTTTTGACGGCCTGCTGTGCCCGAATATATGTACGGGGTCGGAGGGGCACCATGGCAGAAATGAGTTTGCCTGCATACAGGATATGGAGAAGATCGTGGAGATCTTACTGAATATCATTGCGATCGCTGCGGGCGCATAACAGGATTTTTGTGTTTTCGACCAGAACAGACAAAATCTGCTATGGAACTTTTTCGTATTTAATGATATACTATCTATGAACACGAGTGTATAAGGATTTATTTTACAGATATTTTTATCCCAAGGTGCATATGTGGTTACAGTTCATGCAGGGGATGGACGGCAGCCATTTGCGGGAGGTATTGTACATGAAGCAAAAAGTGAAATTAAAGGGACACCTGAAAGCATATCTTCAGACGACCCTGATTCTGGGAATATTGTTGATATTGGTAAATGCCGGAATCTATTTTCTGAATATAAAGGCCGGTATCTGTGTATCAGGGTTTCTGCTGGTCTATCTGGTCGCCATGCTTACTCTATTATATAGAAACAGACCGGTCATTATGAATGAATTTATCAATTTTGCGACTCAGTATGGACAGATTCAGCGGACACTGCTGTGGGATCTGGAGCTTCCCCATGTGCTGATGGATGATGACGGCAGGATCATATGGATGAATGCGGCGTTTGAGAGGGTGATACATAAAGAGAAAGGTTACTGCAAGCCGATTGCCACAGTATTTACTTCGGTCACGAAGGACAAGCTGGAATTTGAGCAGGATACGGAAATGGAGATCGCCTATGAGGGGCATGAGTATGTCTTCAGGATGAAACGGATCTCGATCAAGGATGTCCTGGACAACAGCGAGGTGGTCGAGAGCGCCGGAAACGAGAACTTTCTGATCGCGGGATATCTGTTTGACGAGACGGCTCTGAAACGGGCGCAGCGCGACCGTGATGAGCAGAGTGTGGCAGTGGGCATGATCTATATTGACAATTACGATGAAGCGCTGGAGAGTGTGGAGGATGTCCGGAGATCACTGCTGATGGCGCTGATCGACAGAAAGATCAACAAGTATATCGCGGCGATCGACGGCATTGCGCGAAAGACGGAGAAGGACAAATATCTGGTCATTATGCGCAAGAAGGCGCTGATGAATCTGAAGGAGACACGGTTTGAACTTCTGGAGGATGTCAAGACGGTCAACATCGGAAACGAGATGGCAGTGACTGTGAGCATCGGCGTGGGCGTCGATGCGCCGACATACGCCCAGAACGCCGAATTCGCGCGCACCGCGATCGATCTGGCGCTGGGGCGCGGCGGCGACCAGGCCGTGGTGAAATCCCCGGATTCGATTGTCTATTATGGCGGAAAGAGCCAGCAGATCGAGAAGAATACGCGCGTGAAAGCGCGCGTCAAGGCAAATGCCCTGCAGGAGATCATCACGAGTAAGGATAAGGTCCTGATCATGGGACACCGGCTGGCGGATGCGGACGCGTTTGGCGCGGCGGTGGGGATCAGCTGCATCGCAAGGGCGCTTGGCAGGAAGCCGCACATCGTGATCAACGATATCACGACCTCTGTGAAGCCGCTTGTGGAGCTGTTCCGCGACAGGAATATCTATGAGGACGATTTTGTCATAGGAAGCACGGAGGCGCTGGAGATCGCGGACAGCAGCACAGTCCTTGTGGTGGTGGATGTCAACAAACCGAGCATCACAGAGTGCCCGGATCTGATCAGAAGCTGCAGGACGGTCGTGGTGCTGGATCATCACAGGCAGGGATCGGAAGTGATCGAGAGCGCCACGCTCTCCTATGTGGAGCCCTACGCGTCGAGCACCTGTGAGATGGTGGCGGAGGTCGTGCAGTATATTGCGGGCACTGTCAAGGTGCGCAGCAACGAGGCGGACTGCATGTATTCCGGGATCATGGTCGATACGAACAATTTTACGGCAAAGACAGGTGTCAGGACCTTTGAGGCGGCGGCGTTTCTGCGGAGGTGCGGAGCGGATGTGACGCGGGTCAGGAAAATGTTCCGGGACGGTGCGCGGGAGTACAAGGCAAAGGCGGAGACCGTGCGGAACGCGGAGATCTACAGGAACGCGTATGCGATGGGGATCTGTCCGTCGGAGGGACTCGACAGCCCCACGGAGATCGGCGCGCAGGCGGCGAACGAACTGCTCGGCATCAACGGCATCAAGGCGAGCTTTGTGGTGACGGAGTACAACGGCAAGATCTATATATCCGCGAGATCGATCGACGAGGTCAACGTGCAGATCATCATGGAGCGCCTCGGCGGCGGCGGGCACATGAATATCGCAGGGGCGCAGCTGACGGACACCACGCCGGAGCGTGCGGTGTTTGTCGTGAAGGAGACCCTGAACCAGATGCTCGAGGAAGGCGCTATATAAATGTGAAAATTTTCACATTACAGAAAGGATAAGGAATTATGAAGATCATATTGTTGGAGGATGTGAAGTCCGTAGGAAAAAAGGGAGATCTGGTGGAGATCAAGGAGGGTTATGCCAGGAATTTTATCATACCCAGGAAGCTGGGGGTGGAGGCTACTGACGCGAACAAAAATACGCTGAAGCTTCAGAAACAGAATGAGGAAAAGATCGCAAAGGAACAGCTGGAAGCCGCACAGGCGCTGGCCGCGGACATCGGACAGATGACAGTCCGGATGGAGATCAAGGGCGGAGAGGGTGGAAAGACATTTGGTTCCGTGTCCTCAAAGGAGATCGCTAAGGCGGTGGCAGACCAGTACGGCAAGGAGATCGACAAGAAAAAGATACAGATCGATGAGACGATCAAGGCGGCCGGGATGTACGAGGTGACAGTGAAGCTGCATCCCAAAGTGACCGCAAAGCTCAAAGTGCACGTGGAGGCAAAATAGAACAGCACAAAAGAGACGCCGGGAACATGCAGCAGCATTCCGGGCGTCTGAAAGGGGATATTGAGTACCATGCCGGATATGGATGAGGCGGTTTTAAAGAGAGTCCTGCCTCACAGCATTGAGGCGGAGCAGTCGGTGATCGGTTCCATGCTGATGGACAAGGAAGCGATCACCATAGCGAGTGAGCAGATCAGCGGAGAGGATTTCTATGGCAGACAGTACGGCATTCTCTTTGATACCATGGTGGAGCTCAATGACGAGGGAAAGCCGGTCGATCTCGTGACACTGCAGGACAGGCTTAAGGAAAAGGGTGTGCCGCCCGAGATCTACAGCCTCGAGTACATAAGGGATGTGATGGCTGCAGTGCCTACCTCGGCCAATATAAAGCATTACGCATACATTGTGGCGGAGAAGGCTGTACTGCGAAAAATGATCCGTGTGAATGAGGAGATTGCGAACACCTGCTACACACAGAAGGACTCGCTGGAGTCCATATTGGAATCCGCAGAGAAGAGTATTTTTGATATTATACAGAAGCGAAACAATGGAGATTTTGTGCCGATCAGACAGGTCGTCATGAATGCGATGAATCTGATCGAGGAGGCGTCGAAGAACAAGGGGGCGGTGACAGGGATCGCGACAGGATTCCTTGACCTGGATTACAAGACTGCCGGAATGCAGCCCTCCGATCTGATATTGATCGCGGCGCGTCCCTCGATGGGAAAAACGGCGTTTGTGCTCAACATCGCTCAGCATGTGGCATTTCACGACAACAGATCCGTGGCGATCTTCTCACTGGAGATGTCAAAGGAGCAGCTGGTCAACCGTCTGCTGTCGCTCGAATCCAAGGTGAACTCGCAGGCGATCAGGACAGGAAATATGAAGGATGACGAGTGGGAGCGCCTGATCGAGAGCGCGGATGTGATCGGAAGATCGGGACTGCTGATCGATGACACGCCAGGCATCGGCATCGGTGAGCTCCGCTCCAAGTGCAGGAAGTTCAAGCTCGAGTATGACCTGCAGATGATCATCATCGATTACCTGCAGCTGATGACAGGTTCGGGGAAGGGCAGCGAGTCGAGACAGCAGGAGATCTCGGAGATCTCCAGGTCCTTAAAGGCGCTGGCGCGTGAGCTGCACGTGCCTGTGATAGCGCTTTCCCAGCTGTCGCGCGCTGTGGAACAGAGGCCGGATCACAGACCGATGCTCTCCGATCTGAGAGAGTCGGGGGCGATCGAGCAGGACGCGGATGTGGTCATGTTCATTTACCGCGATGATTATTACAATAAAGACACAGAGCTCAAGAATGTGGCGGAGATCATCATCGCAAAACAGAGGAACGGCGCGATCGGAACGATCAATCTGGCGTGGCTGCCGGATTATACACAGTTTGCAAATTTAGCGAAATAATATTACTTTTTACAGAAGAGAACAGGGTAAGGCCCGGTTCTCTTTTTTCATTTATTTTATTATGTCAATGACAGGAAAGGAGATTTCAAGTGGTTAAAGAAAAGTATTTGATCAATGAGGCTGCAAAAGAAGTGCATGTGGAATCACATGTTCTGAGGTACTGGGAGGAGGAGCTGGCGCTGCCTATCAAACGAAATGAGCAGGGGCACAGGATCTATACACAGGAGGATATCGACAGATTTATAGCGATCAAGGACCTGAAGGATCAGGGATTGCAGCTGAGGGCGGTGAAGACGATCTTAGACCAGATACATAGTGATGATGGGGGCGAGGAGGATATGAGAGCAGACAATCCGTTTGCACAGAAGCAGTTGACAAAAATATCAAAGATCGGGGAGGCAAAAATGGCGGCAGTAAAAAATTCGGAGGATGCGAAGTGGAATGAACGGTTTGGAAAAAGGCATGAAACGGCCGGAGCCGTGTCCGATGCGGAGGAGAAAAAGGACACGCTGTCCGGCGAGTGCAGGCCAGACCAGAAAAACATGATCGAGATCAAGGAGATGAGATCTCTTGACACCCGGGACAACCGCCTGCCAGAGGCAGGTCAGGCACAGACGCTGAGACTGCAGTATCTGTTTCAGAAACTGATCAAGGATGCTGTGGCCGCCAACAATCAGGAGATGGCGGATCAGCTGGTCGAGCGCATCACGGAGAATGTGAAGGGTGACCTGTGCAAGGAGCTGGATTATCAGTTCCGGCTCATGGAGGAGCGCGACGAGGAGCGGGTGGCAGGCAGGCATGCGCTTGAGGACCAGCGCAACGAGGAGTACTATCAACGGATCGACGAGCTGCTGCGGCAGTACAGCGGAAAGACCTCAAAGCGGAAAGAGAGGAACAAGGCCAGGGAAAAAGCAAAGGAAAAACAGAAGGAAAAGACGATCGAATTTCCCAATGCACAGGAGAACAAGGAGCCAAAGACAAAGAAAGAGTTTCACTTTTTCAGAAAGGCAGTCGAGGCAAAATGAGAAAGATGTGAAGATGCGAAAAAAGGTGTTGCCGGTCAGCAACACCTTTTTCGATATGTTAATGATAGATCATGCCTGGTCGATCGAACCTGTAGGGCAAGCGCCTGCGCAGGAACCACAGTCAATGCACTTATCCGCGTCGATCTCAAACTTTCCGTCACCCATGCTGATCGCGCCAACCGGGCACTGAGACTCGCAAGCCCCGCAAGACACACATGCATCTGAAATCTGGTATGCCATAGTACAAATTCCTCCTTTTATTGTCAATAAATATGTTGCCGCAGACTGTCTGTGACAGCTGCGGCGGATCACAACCGCCTGGCAAAGATTTAAAGATTGGTAAATCTTTGTCAATATAGATATTTTAATATAAATTTATACAGAATACAAGGCAAAAAGTATAAAATATTATAAAGTATCTGATTAAATACACGGTTGCGCAGCGCTTTATCGCACCGGAAGCCCGCGGCGTTCCCGGATGCCGTTGAGAATGTGCTGTTTCAGTTCGGGAACCCTGCCCTTGTCCATCTCGGGGACGCCGTCGAGGCGGTACTCCATGCCGAGCTCGTCGTATTTTTTCTTGCCCATGGTGTGATAGGGGAGGACGTCAAGCGCCTTGAGGTTTTTGAGCCCGCCGATAAAATTACCAAGCCTGCGCAGATCATCCGGGTCATCTGTGATGCCGGGGACGACGACATGGCGGATCCAGATCTCGACATTTTTGCTGTCGAGGTACTCCGCGAAGGCGAGGATGCCGTCGTTTGGCTGTCTGACCAGTTCCTTATGTTTCTCCGGATCAATGTGCTTGATGTCGAGCATCACGAGGTCTGTCACCTCGCAGAGCCTGTCCAGTTTGGCAAGCCATTCGGGATTGCCGTCCTTTCTGTATGCGATGCCGGAGGTATCGAGGCACGTGTGGATGCCGCGCGCATGTGCCAGCGTGAAGAGCTCCAGCAGAAAGTCGATCTGCATCAGCGGTTCGCCGCCGGTCACGGTGATGCCGCCGCCGTTGTAAAAGGGCTTGTTGCGCTCATAATTTTCCAGAATCTCCTCCGGCTCCATCAGCGTTCCCGCATTCATCTCCCACGTGTCCGGGTTGTGGCAGTATGCACATCTCATAGGACATCCCTGCACGAACACCACATAGCGCACGCCGGGGCCGTCAACGGTTCCAAAGGATTCTAAAGAATGGATTCTTCCCTGCATAGATAATCACCTTTCCTGTATCATTAATTATACCCTATTCAATTTTTTTTATTTGATCAGTTCAAATTTCTGGACCATCGTATTCAGGATACCCGCCTGGTTCGCCAGTTCCTCGGAGGTCGCGGAGGTTTCCTCTGAGGCGGCGGAATTGTCCTGGATCCCGTGGGCGATCTCATCGATCCCGACGCGCAGCTGTTCCATGCTCTCTGCCTGGATCGCCGTGTTCTGGGCCGTACTCTTGATCATTTCATTCACGTGGTCGACTGCGCTTACAGAGTCTTTCAAGGCAGCCATGGCTTCCGTGGCGATCGCGTTACCTTTGTTGATCTCCTCCATGGAGATTTCGATCAGACTTCTCGTCGAGTTTGCAGCCTTTGCGCTCTCCGCCGCAAGTTTTCCGATCTCGTCTGCCACTACGGCGAAGCCTTTTCCTGCATCGCCGGCGCGGGCAGCCTCGATGGAGGCGTTCAGGGACAGCAGGTTTGTCTGGTCTGCGATCTCCTCGATCGTCTGGATGATGCCGACAACCTGCTGCGAGGTCTGCTGGATCTCATTCATGGCATTCATCATCTGGGTCATCTTCATCTGGTTCTGTTCGATCATGGCAGTGACCCTCGCCGTTTCCTCCGCGCAGGTATCAGCGCTATGGCGGCTTTCTTCCACGTGGTCGGCAACGGTGTTGGTGGTTGCCGCGAGTTCCTCGATGGAGGCCGCCTGCAGTTCGGCGCCCTCTGCCAGCATCTGTGAGGCGTTGGCGAGCTCGGAGGCTCCTACGGACACGCGCTCGGAGCTTGCGTTGATCCCCTCCATCACCTGGTTCATGGAACCGGATATATTGAGCAGGGCGGTCTTGATCTTCTGAAATTCGCCGACATAGTCATTCTTTAATGTGATCTGGAGTTTTCCGTCTGCGAGGCGCGAGAGTACCTCGGCCGTTTCATCGATGTAGACAATGTATTCTTTCAGCCGGCTTACTGTTTTTCCGATGGATTCACCCAGCTCTCCGATCTCATCGTCTGAGGTGATGGCAAGCTGGACATCGAGATTTCCTTCTGCAAGCTGCTGAGCCGTGCGGTTCAGTTCGAGGATGGGCTTTGTCACGTTGGCAGCGCTTTTCCGGATGCTGACTGCTATGATCAGGATGCCTGCCGCGAAGAGGATGATCAGGGCGACGACCATTGCGATCAGTACGGCATAGTATTCTGACAGAGGCAGACTGCTGAGCACGAGATAGCCGGTATCGCCGGCCAGTTCCAGATAGCCGTACTTCGTGACGCCTTCAGCCTTGTATTTCAGGAATTCACTGCTTTTTGACGCAACTGCATCAGCGACATTCCGGGATATATTGACTTCACTGATATTTTTTTCGACCAGGTCATTCTGCGGGTGGTACAGGAGCGTACCGTTTTCAGACAGCAGCAGGAGGTATCCCCCGCGTCCGATCTTGTATTCCTGCAGGATGTTTGTCATATGGTCGAGTGAGATGTCAAAGCCCACAGCGCCGATCACAGCGCCTGTGGCATCGTCATACACCGGCGCCGCGGCACTCAGGATCATTTTTCCGGTGGAGGAGTCGATATAGGGCTCTGTCAGGACTGTTTTCTTGCCGGTGACACATCCGTACCATCCGCGCCCGGTGATATCCCAGTTTTCATCGCTGACAAAGCCGTCAGACTGCACCAGGGAACTCGTATCCAGGTCGGAGATCCATACAGCCATGACATTTTCTGTGTCCGTGCCCGCGATGCTGACGAGATATTCCATGACAGCGTCCATTTTTTCAGCGTCGAGAATATTGTCGCCGGGTTGGGTCTCGTTCATGATGTGTTTGATGTCGGGATGGACAGCCAGCTGCTCAGCACCCCTTGTGTACTGGTCAAGGAATGCGGTCAGCTGGTTTGACGCTGCCCTGGACTCCAGCGTGAGTTCTTTCTCCCTGGAGGTCATGATGCTCCATCCGACCATACAGATCGCGACTGCGGCCACGATCAGAAAGACGATGATGACGCTTTTGCCGATCTGACGCATGATCTCGTCGGCAATCCGTTTTCTATTGCCAGTTTTCGGTGTGTTTTGTTGTTTCATATGAAGGCTCCTTTGTATAATTGGAAGGTTGGTTATCGTGAGTCACCTGGATATGCTGTAATGTTGACGGAGGATGTCCCAAAGTGATCACAATATGTTATAAATGTATTGTATCGCTCTTTTGGACGCAACACAAGTTTTATATGAAAAATAAAGACGAAAAATTGGGACACTATCTCTGCGCCCTGCGTCTAATAAGTGTAAGGAGCATGTTTCTTTGCACAATGATCATTGGCTGTAAAATGTGGAGCTGTGCGGCCCGGCGGGATGAATGCGCTGTATCGATCCTGCACAGTTTCAGGAATGGAGAGGAAAAGGCATGAAGAACCTGGTAAAATATGCCCGTAATGGGGATGCGGACGCGTTTGCAGAACTGATGCAGTCGCAGATGCAGAACATGTACAAGACAGCGGCGGCGATCCTGCACAACGACGAAGATATCGCGGATGCCGTGGGTGACACGCTGCTTGCGTGCTGGGAGAAGATCGGGCAGCTGAAGAAGGCAGAGTTTTTCCGCACATGGATGACGAAGATCCTGATCAACAAGTGCAACGACATATTGAGGCGGAAGCGGGAGCTGTATTACGACGAGGAGATGCAGGAATTTCCGGAGGATGTGCAGGAGTACAGCAAGATCGAATGGATGGAGATGATGAAGTGCCTGGATGAAAAGTACAGGCTGGTGATGGTGCTCTATTATGTGGACGGACTGAGCGCTGTGGAGATCAGCGGGATGCTGGATATGCCGGCGAGCACGGTGCGCACGCGGCTGGCGCGGGGCAGGGATCAGATGGCGTCGATCTATCAGATCGGGGAGAAACGCAGGGCGGTGAATGGAGGTAGGGTATGAAGAAGGACAGGATAGCTGAAAGACTGCAGGAGACGATCGTGGTTCCGGACATCGTTCAGCAGAGGGCGGACCTCGTACTGGCACAGATCAGGAAGGAAAGCATTGCAGAGAGAGAAGGGGGAAAACAGATGAGATATGCAGGAAGAAGAATGTGGGCGGCTGTGGCGGCGGCAGTGCTGGTGCTGGGGTTAGGCACTGTGGCATGTGCGGTATATCTGCATTGGAGCCGCGGGATGGAGGAATGGTTCGATGCCACACCGGAACAGAAGGAGTATCTGGAAGAGACCCGGATCACGGTACCGATGAACGACAGCGTCACACAGGAAGGTGTCACAGTCACGGCGCAGCAGCGCATCGTGGATGCCCGCTTTGTATACCTGTCCTTCCGGATAGACGGCTATCGCGTCGAGGACGGCATCGAACCCTGCTTTGAGTATGTGGATACGACGGTGAATGGGGAGCCTGTCAATATAATGGGCGGACACTTTTTTGACAACCTGCATCGCGATGCTGACGGAAATATTACGTATACGGACGGCACAACTGCAAAGGAGACCGCGGACGGCAGCATTATCGGGAAATATGTGGGTGAGGACGGCAGCATGGAGTATCTCATGACGCTCATGACGGCAGACGGCAGGAGCCTGATCGGACAGCCGCTCCACATAGAGCTCCGCAATCTGGGAATCGTCAGCAAGGCGGCGTACACACCGGATATCGAGGCGGCATGGACATTTGATTTCACCCTGGAGGCATCCGAACAGGTCAGGAGCATCGAGCTGTCGCAGCCAGTCGGAGACAGCGGAGCCACGATAACAAAAGTGGAGATCTCACCGATCTCGCTCTACGCCGAATTTGATTTTCCGATGCAGACAGTTCCGATCGAAGGGATCGATCAGAATGGAAATACCATCCAGTCTACTACTTTTGCGGAGGTTCCCGGTCTTGTGGGCGTGCGCCTGAAGGACGGAACACGGCTGACAGGCATCATGCAGGGCGGCTCCGACGGATATGATGGAGATGACCAGGATACGTATATCGTATCCCGCGGAATAGACCGTATCATTGATCCGGCAGAAGTCGATGCACTGCTGTTTATGAAAGAGGGGGCTGAGACGAATGAAGAGTATTACAATATGCCGGAGGAGAAGCTGTATATTGTGACGTTCTAAAACACGGAGGTATTTCTTTAGGTGATGCCTGTATTCGTATTTTGAACCGCGCTGGGTACGATGATAACGAATGACAGAAAGTTAAAAAGTGATTGATAATGCGGTTGATCGATGTTATACTGTTTTTAATATCTTTTTGTACAGTTTTGAGGGTGTAGTACGACAAGCGAGGAGGCGACGATGATGAAAATCGAAAAAATGAGAAAAATCACGGGCAGAGCCGTTATGGCGGCAGTGCTGGCTGTCGTCCTTTGCCTGCAGCCGTGCATGAGCGTTGCGGCGGGGTACTTTATCACGGATCCGGCGACAATGCTGACCAGATATGTGGAGGATGACGGAACGTTTGGCGAATTTCAGTGGGTACAGATTCCCAGTGGATATATGAACCAGGGCAGGTGGGTGTATATCGGACCGCAGGGATACATCATCACGGAGGACTGCGCAGTTCCCGGACCGGTGATCGACATGGGAAACGGTGTGTTTGCGGTAGACCAGCGGGTGCGGAGCGCTACAGGGGCGGAGGGACAGCAGCCATTGTTCAGTGTGCAGAGCGCACAGCGGGACCTGCAGTATGCGGGAACCAGACAGATGCTGGATGCCATTGCGCTCTATCCGGATGCATCGACCGGCTCAGCGGAGCTGGATGCCCTGCTGGATCAGATCTTTGCACAGATCATCACGCCGGATATGGATACACATGATAAGCTGAAGGCGTGCTATGATTATCTGATGACCACATTCTTTGATCCCCGGTATGAAGAAGGGGCAGTTTCCTATGAAAATGTGCCCGGGATGGACATTTTCAGTACTAATTTTGACGCGGCCGCCCTGTTTTTCTCGGGAAGCGGCGTCTGCGACAACTTTGCCGCCGCGTTCGCCGTGATGTCGTGGAAGATCGGCGTGCCGATGTATATCGCGGGCGGATACACGAGCAGATCCGGCGGCGGTTACACTCCGCATGCGTGGTGCCAGCTGGACGGGGCAGACGGCACGGTGTACATATTTGATCCCCACATCGACTATCTGCTGGCGCTCCGGTCAGGAAAAACCTCTTCCTACGCGCGTTTTGGCGCTCCGTCCTCGAAAGTGGCAGGGAAATACACAGATGTAACCATGATATTTGACAAAGTAAAATAATAAAACCGGTATACATGATTGAGAGATTGTAGATCAAACAGTTCTGTTTTGAGTGTAAAACAGAACTGTTTTTTGTCTGAAATACGGTATCCGGCGTTGGCGTCATCGATTTTACAGTTAACCGCAAAAAATGATAAATAAGTTGTTAACAATGCAAAAACATGCAAAAAATGCTTTACAGTTGTGCAAAAAGCAAGTAAAATAGAAGTGATAGATTATTATGGTAGAATATTATCGTACCAGGTTTCATTTAATGGAGGAAGTCATTATGGAGAATAATGTTAGGTGTGAGATGTCGCAATCAGAGAGCCTGATCATGGATTATCTGTGGAAAAACGATGGCGGAAAAGGCTTTAGCGAGATTATGGAATATTTAAACGGGGAATTACATAAGAACTGGAAAAAGCAGACGATCAATACATTTATCAGGCATCTGATCGACAAGGGACTGATATCCGCGGATACCAGTCAGAAGAGCAGGCGGTATTCTGCGGCACTGACAACGGCGCAATACGCGCGCGGAAGAGCAAACAAGATCCTGGCAGACTATTATGACGGATCGGTCGAGGTATTCATATCAGCGCTGACCGGAGGAAAACAGCTCAGTAAGCAGGCGGCGGACGAGCTGGACGAGCTGATGAAAGGTGAAATCGAGTAGGGAAGAGCCTTCTTCCCCAGATCGCGCGCCGGGCACCCGTCAGCTTCTGCTGACAATCTTCCTCTGGGTGCCCGTGTGCATAAAAAAGCCCTGAGAACGTTCTCAGGGCTTTGCTTTGTCTGATCGCACTGATCGTCAGATCGCCTCGTGGAATGTACGGGAGATAACGTCTGCCTGCTGCTCCGGTGTCAACTTGATGAAGTTAACAGCGTATCCGGATACACGGATCGTCAGCTGGGGATAGTTCTCAGGATGCTTCTGAGCATCTAACAGAGTGTCTCTGTTGAGTACGTTCACGTTAAGGTGATGACCACCCTTTGTAGCATAACCATCCAATAAAGAAACTAAGTTATCAACCTGTGCTGCATTGTTCATTGCCATCGTTATATACCTCCTGATATGATCTATATATTTTACTCTTTGTCCAATCCCTCGTGGAGCGTCGGTACGCTGCACGCCATGGGATTGCTGGAACAGTCTGTACATCCAAGTGTCTGGACTTCTTTTGTGGACGCATCCTCACTGACATCTACATTGAAATGCCCCACAGCCTTCTCGCTGGAAAAACCGGCGTCGAGCTGGGCTACGAGGTCGTCGATCATTGATTTCTCATCCATCGGTTACACCTATTCCTCTCTTTGGATACACAGGGGCATATGCCCCTGTGCAGTTGTAAGACTAATTATTAAGGTCAAGCTCGATATCGCCGGAGAAGACCGAGGGCTTCTCTGGCACATAGACCTAATTGTTCAGATCTAACTCGATATCGCCAGAGAAG
Source organism: Lachnospiraceae bacterium (assembly GCA_009774375.1). Classification (GTDB taxonomy): domain Bacteria; phylum Bacillota; class Clostridia; order Lachnospirales; family Lachnospiraceae; genus COE1. The sequence goes on along the minus strand of VSNO01000004.1, from coordinate 35,734 downwards.
ACCTTCGCTTCCTTACCAAGTGCGTTCGGAATGATCGTAAAGGTATTGGAGATACCGTCCTGAGCATCCTTGAACGGAAGCTTTGATACAGAAGACAGGGAAGCGACTGCACCATGTGTGTCACGTCCATGCATCGGGTTTGCACCAGGAGCAAACGGCTGTCCCTTCTTACGTCCGTCAGGTGTGTTGCCTGTAGCCTTACCGTAGGTCACATTCGATGTGATCGTAAGGATGGAAGTTGTAGGGATACCATTTCTGTAGGTATGATGTCTTCTGATCGCTGTCATGAACTTGTGAACGATATCCTGTGCGATCAGGTCAACACGGTCGTCGTCGTTACCATATTTAGGGAACTCGCCTGTCGTCTCAAAATCAACGATGATGCCGTCTTCGTCGCGGATCGCCTTAACCTGCGCATACTTGATCGCTGATAAAGAGTCAGCAACGATCGAAAGACCTGCAACACCTGTTGCGAAATATCTCTTGACATCTCTGTCATGAAGAGCCATCTCTGCTCTCTCATAGCAGTATTTGTCATGCATGTAGTGGATGATGTTGAGTGTATTGACATACACATCTGCCTGCCACTCCATCATATCCATGAATTTGCTGTAAACATCGTCATAGTCAAGCACATCGCCTGCTACAGGACGGTACTTCGGACCAACCTGCTTCTTTGTAACTTCGTCGACACCGCCGTTCAGCGCATAGAGCAGGCACTTTGCAAGGTTTGCACGAGCGCCGAAGAACTGCATCTCCTTACCGATGACCATGGAAGATACGCAGCATGCGATACCGTAGTCGTCGCCGTGTGTCACGCGCATCAGATCATCGTTCTCGTACTGGATCGAAGAAGTCTGGATGGACATCTTTGCGCAGTATCTCTTCCAGTTCTCAGGAAGCCTTGTAGACCAGAGTACTGTCAGGTTCGGCTCCGGGCTGGGTCCGAGGTTTGTCAGTGTATTCAGATAACGGAAGGACATCTTTGTTACCATCGGACGTCCGTCAACGCCGACACCGCCGAGGGACTCTGTCACCCATACAGGATCGCCGGCAAAGATCTGGTTGTATTCCGGTGTACGTGCAAATTTGACGCAGCGCAGCTTCATGATGAAGTGGTCAACGAACTCCTGGATCTGCTCCTCTGTGAATGTTCCGTTCTTTAAGTCTCTCTGTGCGTAGCAGTCAAGGAATGTGGATGTACGTCCGAGGGACATCGCAGCGCCGTTCTGCTCCTTAACGGAACATAAGTATCCGAAGTAAGTAGCCTGGATCGCTTCCTGTACATTCGTTGCCGGCTTGGAGATATCGCAGCCGTAAGAAGCAGCCATTTCCTTCATCATCTTGAGAGCGACCATCTGCTCGGAGAGCTCCTCGCGAAGACGGATCACGTCGTCTGTCATGACACGTCCGGTGGAATCCTTCTGAGCCTGCTTATCCTCGATCAGTCTGTCGATACCATAGAGGGCAACTCTTCTGTAGTCGCCGATGATACGTCCGCGTCCGTAAGCATCAGGAAGACCTGTGATGATGTGTGAGGAGCGGCATGCTCTCATCTCCTGGTTGTAAGCATCAAAGCAGCCTGCATTGTGTGTTTTTCTGTGCGTAGAGAAGAACTCACTAACCTCAGGATCTACTTCGTAGCCGTTGTCTGAGCAAGCCTTCTCTGCCATTCTGATACCGCCGTAAGGCTGTAAAGAACGCTTGAAAGGCTTATCTGTCTGGAAACCAACGATCGTTTCCTTGCTCTTGTCGAGGTATCCGGGACCATGAGAAGTGATGGTAGAGATCACCTTTGTGTCCATGTCGAGAACACCGCCTGCTTCTCTCTCCTTCTTCTGAAGATCAAGAACCATGTCCCATAAATCTTTTGTGTTCTGTGTAGGTCCTGCTAAGAAAGACTCATCACCTTCATACGGTGTATAGTTCTTCTGGATGAAGTCACGCACGTTAATTTCGCTTTCCCATTTGCCACCTACAAAATCTGTCCATTCTGGTCTCATTTTGCAAAGCCTCCTAAATATAAATAAAATTTTATGCGGTATGGCACCGCGGGTTACTGAAGTTTAGAATGTTGATTGTTACGAAAATGTGAAGTCCTGTCTAACATTCATAACTGTATTATATCCTTAATTTTGTATACACGTCAACACTATTCTTTGTACTTTTTTGTGTACAGAGGGGGAAAAATTATTAAAAATTTGTGAATTATAACGGAGGTTTATTTTCATAATCGTTTCACATTGTGTGCAGAGATGGTATAATGTACTGGAGCGTGTTTGAAAAATGCTCTAAAGTAAACAAAGGAGGAACAAATAAGGTGCTGAGAAAATTACGTATGGGACAAATCAAAGGAGCGATCGGGATCATCCTGTTCTGCGCCGCCGTGGGTATCTGGATGCTCTGTGACACAGGCTTATCCTGCATTACAGCCCTGATGGGGGCAAAGCCGCTCCCGGCGGAGGCAGAGCTTGCTGACATGGTTGGAAAATATGTGTCCTGGGAGGTCCTGTATCCTGTGGACGAGTATATGGAAACCACGAAGACGACAAAGATCAACGGTGTCTCCACCGGGACGAAGAAGGACCGCTCCTCGTGGCTGGTGCTGGATGAGGAACGGGGCATCTGTCTCTCTGTCGAAGTTCCGTATAAGCGCTATGACGAGATGGCTGATCAGGCGGAAGTGTTTTATGATGCCATGGAACAGGATCAGGAGCTTTTGGAAACAGGCGTGAAGATCGCCGGTACGCTGGAGGTGCTGGAGGGGGAAGAGCTGGATTACTATAAACGTGTGGCAAAACAGATGGGACTGGATCCGGACACGGTCGTGTATCACATCGGCGACGGCAGGATCCACGGGCAGAGTCTCAGCAATGTATACGGCATCACTGCGATCGGTTCCGTGTTCTTTCTGTTTGCCGTGCTTGTCCTCATATGGACGATAAAGGATTCGCCCCAAAAACAGATCAGGAAATACCTGGAAGCCAATCCCGCTGTCACGATGGAGGCGCTGGAAAGTGATTTTGCGGCCGCAGACAGGCAGGGCAGTGTCTTCATCGGAAGGAGGTGGACTTTCAGTGCGAAGCTGGATCCCCTGATCCTGGATAACAGCCAGGTGATCTGGGTGCACACCGCCAGCCAGCAGTCCAGATACGGGCTCACCTACTATGTGCTGTGGGAGATGCTGGATGGCAGCACACGGAAGGTGGTCCTGTCTTCCGAGAAAAAATGCAAGGCGCTCGTGGATGGCTACAGTGGCTTTTCCCACATTGTCACAGGCAGTAACCCTGAATATTCCTATCTGCTCCGAAGTGACAGGGAAGCATTTCTGGATCTGAAATATCGGACGCTGAGTAAATAGTGATATCAAAAACAAGAAAAAAGTCATTTAGAAATGACTTTTTTCTTGTTTTTGATACGGAAATAATGATATAATATTTAAAAAAAGTACTTAAAAGGAGAACAGTAGCTGTATGGAACGAAATATGATGCAGGAGTTGATCGAATGGAAGAACATGGGTGCAGGAAGAATGCCGCTTCTTCTGCACGGAGTGCGTCAGGTTGGGAAAACATATATTCTGCGTGAGCTCGGCGACAGGTTTTTCCAAAATACGGTATATATCAATTTTGAGAGGATGCGTATCGTGTCAGACTATTTTCAGGGCGAGCTGTCCCCGGACAGGATCATCAGACTCTTGGAGGAGTATTTTAACCAGAAGATCATACCGGACAGGACACTTCTCATTTTCGATGAGATCCAGGCGTGCGAACGTGCGCTGACAGCGCTGAAATACTTTTGCGAGGAGGCGCCGGAGTACCATATCGCAGCAGCGGGAAGCCTGCTGGGAGTGGCGGTCAACCGTGAAAAATATTCGTTTCCGGTTGGAAAGGTCCTCATGAAAACATTGTATCCGCTTGGCTTTGATGAATTTCTGCGCGCTGTAGGAAAAGAGTACTTTGTGGAAATGATAAGGGAACATTACAGCAGGATGCAGGAGCTGTCGGCGGCGGCGCACCAGGAATTGTCTGAATGGTACTACAGATATCTATATATTGGCGGAATGCCGGCGGCAGTCAATGAGTATCTGGACAGAGGTTCGCTGATCAATGTGCCGGAGATACAGAACCTGCTGATGAACGCCTACACTGCGGACATGGCAAAATACACCACAGACAGCGAGAGCACCAGGATCAGAAATGCCTATATGTCAATGCCGGCACAGCTTGCAAAGGAAAATAAAAAATTTCAGTATAAGCTGATCCGAAAAGGTGCGACGGCGGGGCTCTTTGGGGACTCGATCGCGTGGCTCGTCTATTCGGGCGTCGTGCTCCGGTGCGACAGGGTGAGCAGGGGCGACATGCCCCTGACAGCTTTCCGCGATGTCTCCGCGTTTAAACTGTATCTGTCCGATGTCGGGCTGCTGTCGGCGTTCACAGGGATAACGCCGGAGAGCATCGTCAGAAAGGAGCTGTCAGAAATCTATCGCGGCAGCCTGACGGAAAACTATATCGCGCAGGCGCTGAGGACAAACGGTTATGACTTGTACTACTGGACAAGTGATTCACCGGCGGCGGAGGTGGACTTTGTGATACAGCAGCACGGGCGGGTGATCCCCATCGAAGTGAAGTCGGGAGAGCATGTCAGGGCAAAAAGCCTGCAGCATTATAAAAAAATGTATGCACCTGAGAAGGCGGTCCGGCTGTCGGAGAAGAATTTTGGCGCGGAGGGGGATCTCTGCGCCGTGCCGCTGTATGCGGCGTTTTGCATATGAATCGTTTCTCATGATGGATAAGTGATGGATAAGTGATAGATAAGGGGAAGATACGGATGATGAGAAAGCGAAAAAATGTGTTGAAGGAACCGCTGCAGTCGGAGCAGGAGTTTGGCGTATTTCTAAAGCGGGTGCGGGAGGAGTCGGGCGTGACGGGCGAGAAGCTGTCGGAGGGGCTGATGGATGCCAGCCAGCTCTCCAGGATCGAGAGTGAGATCAGACCCGTCCCGAAAACGATGCGGGACCGTCTCCTGGGACGGCTTGGCGTCACACCGGACAAGTATGAAAACCTGCTGAACAATGAGGATCATGCGGAGTGGGAATGGCAGCACAGGATCCTGTGGGCGGTAGACCGGAGAGACTTTCCGAAGGCAGGGAATCTGATCAGGGATTACGAAAGGCAGGATCCCTCCGACCGGATGAGACGCCAGTTCTGTCTTATGATGCAGGCAGAATGCGTAAAGCTCCAGGGGGCGGACAGGGCGGAGCTTGCCCGCCTTTACGGGGAGGCAGTGCGGCTGACTGTGCCGGAGGTGGATCTGGTCTATATACAGCCAAAGCAGTTGTCCGTGCTGGAAGTGAACATGGTGCTGGAGTATGAGTGCTGCAGGGCGTCAGCGTCCGGTTTCGCTGACAAGTGCAGATACTGGCTGGAGTATGTGAAGGATTCCCTGTATGATGAGCTGTCCACAGCGAAGATCTATTCTAAGACCGCGTATTATTATCTGAGGGAGATCCTGGCTGAGGATCATACGATGGCGCAGGCAGAGCTGCAGCAGTTACTGCAGCTCTGCGATGACGTGATCGAGCTATTGCGGAATACGGGGCGTGTGTTTTATCTGGTGGAACTGTTGGAGTACAAGGGAAAGATATTGACAGATATGGTCAGGCAGCTCGCGGAGAGCGGGAAACAGCAGGAGGCCGTTTTGTATCAGAATGTCCTGAAGGAGAGCGCCGAACTGGAAGCGCTGCTGCGGGAACTCTATACAGCATACGGCATACCAGTCTATATGCAGGACTGTACGTACCTGTACCGACAAAGATGGGTGTACGCGGTCGGCGATGTCCTGCGCATCCGCAGAAATATGCTCGGACTGACGCAGGAGGAAGTCTGTGACGGGATCTGTTCTACCAAATCCCTCCGAAAGACGGAGCAGGGAAAGTCGGATATGCAGCGGGAACCGGTTGGCAGGATCATGAGGCGCCTGGGGCTGTCCAGGGAAATTCAGAAGACAGCGCTTGTGACGAACGACAGGAGTGTGCTGGAGCTGATGACAGAGATGACATACAGCCGGAATAACCGTGATCCGGTCAAAGCCAGGTTACTGTTGGAGCGGTTAAAGGCAAAGGTCTGTCTTGAGATACCAGAAAACAAGCAGTATGTGATGGAGGCGGAGGCATCGCTTGACCTGATGGAAGGGAAGATCACGGAGGAAGCGTTTGCAGTAAGGGAGGCGGACGCACTCAGGTGTACGCTGAAAGCAGAAAAAATATATGAAGCCGAAGATGTGTACCTGACGGAAACAGAGATGTCATGTGTCTGCAAAAGGATTCAGGGGCTTGAACAGGCGGAAAAAAGGGAGGTGATCGGGTTCCTGATACACTTCTTTGAAAAGTTTGCAAAGAAAGATCAGCTGTCAGAGTATATTTCCATGTATGAATTTGTCATGGCTATTGTCGCGAGCGAGCTTGGCAATCTGGGAGAGTACCAGCTGGCAACAGAACTGGATAAAAAAGCTTTAAGAGAAGTATTAAGATGCAGAAGACTATATATGGTGAATGAGTTTCTTTATGATATGTTGTGGAATGAGAAGGAACAGAAGGCGTGTAACGGGCAGCAGATCACAAAAGAAAAAATGACTGCAACCTTGAAACAATGTCTCATGTTCAGTCATTTTTGCAAACGTTCTTTTAATGAAAAGTTTTATTGTGAAAAATTGTATCAATCTACATGAGTGTCAGGGTTAGGCTTATCATTTTGTGGGGAAATCATTTCCTCATCAGAGTAAGGGTCTTCCGGCAGGTCAGGCAATAAAATAGAACCATGCTGCATAAAAAACACGAGTGTAAGAGCTAACAGTACATTCCTTAAATTAAGATGTTTCATTCTTAAATACCTCCATATTCGTTTTTGTTTTGAAATTTTTCTTGGGATATCCTTACTGTAAATAAGTAGAGGATTCATTGCAAGGGACAGAATTGGAAAGTTAAATTGCTGATTCTGTCCCTTGTATGATTGCCAAGGCAATGCTAGCATCTTATTAACAAATCATAAGAGTTCATGCGATGAGAGGAAAATAAGATGTACAAATTTACACGACATTTTTTGTTTATCCAGAATAACGATCAAATAATAGTTGGAAATAAATATATGTGTACTTATTTAAAGATCAGTAAAGAATGTTATGACATCTTGGAGCAATTGATTCAAAATGGAATTGATATACATCGGTATAGCCAGGTTTTTGAGGAGAGTGAAGATTTAGAGTATTTTCAGAAATTAACTGAATTATTATTGCAGAAAAGAATACTGGTAGAAACTCAAGATGAAGAATCGATAAGATCATACAGTATTCAATGGGAACTTACAAACGAATGCAATCTAAGTTGCAGGCATTGCATTGCCGATGCGTGTACAGTAAGACAATCATCAGATGAAAATAAATTAATATATGATATCGCGGATAGTATAATAAGTCTGACCCCGGAATCGTTAACCATAACAGGCGGGGAGCCAATGGTTCTTTCCTGCTTCTTTGAACTGTCGGCTTACATAAAAGGGCAATATGAGAATGAACTGATGCTGATGACAAACGGAACATTGATAACCGCAGAAAATGCGAAACAGATAGCAAGTATATTTGATAAAATTTTTATCAGTATAGACGGTGTTGATGAAGAGACATGCAGGACAATTCGTGGTGCAGGCGTATTTGGTAAAGTGGTGAACGCGATTCGATATTTGAAGGAAGCAGGAATGAAAAAGATTTCACTATCAATGGTTCTGACAAATGAAAACAGGGTTTACAAAGACAAGTTTTATGAATTGTGTTCAAAGTGGGGAGTCACACCTATGCTGCGTTCATTTGCGCCTGTAGGAAGAGGGAAAAATTATCAGGATTGGTATGTATCCAGCGAAAAGAGATTTATATCTAATGATTCAGTTGATGGGAATTTGGTAGATGAGAAAAGGAGCAGTCAGCCTGATGTAAAATTTGGTTCCTGCGGTGGGAGATATGGATCTGTTACGATAGCACCAACAGGAGATATTTTTTTGTGCGCACCGTATGAGTATATGAATCAATCCGTTGGAAATATAACGAAAATAGAGAATGTCAGAGATTTTTTCTGGATGGAAAAATATAAGGAAACAAAGGTATATCGGGAATTTGAATTGAAAATGCCAGAGTATCTTGAAAAATGTAAAGACTGTAATGTGCGTTATTTCTGTTGGCACTGTCCATTTTTATTTGAGCAAACAGTCAAGAATGATCGTAATTTTGATCTATATTGTAGACATAAGAAAGAAAATCTGACTTTTGCATTATGGGGTGAGGTATGATGTGATGGATATTACATTCTGGACAACACAAGATTGCAATTTGAATTGCAGATATTGTTATAATCGGGTGGGAAATAACATAAAAAAAGAATATATGTCATATAAAGTCATTAAGGAATCATTTTCGCTATTAACAGGTTTGGAGGAATGGAATAAGGAAGAACGTTTCTTTATTTCTTTTCATGGTGGTGAACCGCTATTAAATTGTGATGCGATCGAAGAGATAATGAATACTGTGGAGAAAGCAGTTGCACGGGAAAAGATAGTATACGGAATGACAACCAATGGCACTTTATATGGACAAAGACAAAAGGAGATAATCAAGAAGTTAGACAACATATCTGTAAGCGTAGATGGGAAATCGGATATACACAATTTATATCGTGTTTACTTAAACGGTGAGGGTTCTTTTGAGAGAGTGATTAAAACAGCAAAAGAAATCAGTAAATACAAAAAAATAAGGATTAGAGTAACGGTTACGCATAAGACAATTTTATTTTTATATGAAACGATCTGCTTTTTCTTGCAAGAGGGATTTAATAAAATTGATCCTATACTTGATATGTTTGATTCGCATTGGGTGGACGAAGATGAAGAATTAATTATAGAGCAATTTAGGCGGGTAAAAAATTACGTACAGGAAAATGGTTACGACGAGGCAAGTATTGCAGGGGTTACTTATACGCCGTTAACACCAAAAGGAATATGCGATGGAGGAGTGACAAATTTTCACATACTGCCTGATGGTACGATATATCCTTGTTCGTTAGCTGTTGGGGATACTGAATGGATCATAGGGCGTACTGATCAGGGGCTGTATCAGGAAAAAATAAACCTGATTCAAAAAATGAATGATATAGAAACCAACAACTGTATCGGATGCAGTATGTATAAATATTGTCCAAGTTCAAGATGTAAATTAGTGAACAAGAGAATATCCGGAAGTTATAATACCGCGAGCGGTATTATGTGCCTTGAAAGCAGGCTTCAATTAGAAGCGGCAAAGTGTGTTTAGATATACTTATCAGAGAAAGCTTTTATGGAGGGAAAGAAAATGAAAGTTAAAAAAATATTTAGCAAGATCAATCTTGATCAGAATGTAAAGGCAGAAGATCCATATAAGTGTAATCACGATTGTATCGAGTACTCTTACACAGGTAGCGTCGCTGCAGAGGGATGTGCGCAGTCATGTGAAATTACATCTAAAATGACTACCAAATTTTAATTTATAAGGAACAAATTAACAAGTGGCATAAGCTTTCTCTGGTATTTATATATTATGAAACAAGTGAATGTAGCAATTATAGATAGTGGGATACAATTAAATGCATTATGTGAATCAGCTAGAAATAATACGCAAAACGGATATATTATTAATGGGGGCCCCGTATTATCGATTGCTGGTATCAAAAGAGATAGGCTGGAAGATCATAACGGGCATGGTACAGCATGCGCATCTGTGATTCATCGGATCGCACCGGGGGCAAAACTAATACCCATATGCATACTTGGACAAAACGGAAGATGCAGTTCGAGACAATTGATTAACGCATTGGAGCTTGTTAAAAACTTTGATGTTCAGATCGTGAATATGAGCATAAGCTCCAATGATATAAAGATTAGGCGCAGAATCAACAAATTAGTGACAGAGTTACAGGAACAAGGGAAGATTTGTGTTGCGTCCCAATCAAATGATCGCTGGATAAGTTATCCGGCAGAATTGAGAAAGGTGTTGGGAGTTGCGGGAAGTCCGGCTGTTTTTAGTGAAGAATATTTATATGATCATGATAAGAAAATACAGATTGTTGCAAGTGGGGCAGCTGAATTGATGAAATACAAGCTGCCTCGGTTATGTTTTTTTAGGGGAAACAGCAGGGCTGCTGCGATCATTTCCGGGATATTGGCAAATGCACTTTCAACGGGAGATATGAGTGATAGTGATGATCTTGAAAAATATCTATTAACGAATGTCTGTGATCGACAAAAGTTATTCAGAAAGCCTGATATGGAATCGAGAGATCAATTAATATATAAAGAAGTTTATATGTGTGTTAAAAAACTGATATCTCGTGAAGTCATTCACGTGCGGATAGATCAGAGCGGTAATTTGGCAGATATTGGTACACTGGATGACTATTATAGGATAATACATACATTGGAATCGGACTTTTCCTGTAACATATTTGGAAAAAAGATTGTTTACAAAAGATATTTTGAATCCGTGGAATATTTAAGCAGTTTGATAGAGGGGTTAGTGGATGGAGAATGTAGTAAAGGATCTTAAAAGTATTTGGAAACTGGACAAGATCAATAAGGTCATTTATTTTGCATTATTAGCATTTTCCACATTGTTATCGATCAGCATTCCCTTGATCATGGTTAATTTTATTGATATTATAAATAAAGCGGTATCCATGAGTAGTCTAATGAGATCTGTTTTATTATATTTTATGCTGATGTTGATCAGGGGGCTGGCCTATTCAGTTTTCGGATACTATTCTTCGATGAAAGAATTTGAATTTACGCAATTGTTGAAGAACAGGGTGTTGGATAGGTTGTTTTCAAAAGATGGCAAATTTTTTTCGGAGGAAAAAGCAGGAGATTTATTGTTAGTGGTTGAGGATGATACTGCAAAAATAGCAGAGTTTATATACAGGGTCTATGGTGTGATTGCATCATTTGTTCAGGCATTTGCAGTGTTGGGTGTGTTATTTTATTATGATTGGCAATTGTCGTTGATTTTGTTTTTGATGATACCCGTCACATTGGTTATACAAAGATATTTCGGGGAAAAACTTCGAAGCATGGCTTTTGAGAATCGTAAAGATTATGGTAATGTAAGTGCTTTGACAGAAGAATTTGTCTCAAATGCGTTAGCAATGATAATGTATGGATATCATTCGAACTTTATGCGAAAATATGATGCATCTGTAGAGCATCTGTCTAAAAGTTTTAAGAAGTTAACTGTAACCAATCAGTTATCCAATCAGACATTGCAGCTTGTTACAACAATAGGACTCATTCTTGTAACTGGATATGGCGGATTTCAGGTTTTTGATCAACGGATTTCTATAGGTGTGTTAGTAATATTTTTGCAGCATTGCTCTAATTTTATTATTCCGTTTGAAAATCTGGTATTGCTTAAAGTAAGATTCAATATGATTACTCCATCTTTAAAGAGAGTTGGATTCATTTTGGGTGTCGATGATAAAAATGATGCAAAAAGAGAAATTAAGAAGATAACAGATATCAGAATGAAGAGTGTTACATTTGGATATACACAGGATAAGGATATTTTGAGTAATGTAAATTTGGAGTTTGATCAAAATAAAAAATATTTAATCTGTGGAGAAAGTGGTATTGGAAAAACAACGATCATTAATTTGATCATGGGTTTGTGGGGGGTATCGAAAGGAAAAATCTACGTCAATGATGAGCTCATCGACAATATAGATTTGGAATCTTACAGAGAAAGGATTGCGATCGTTTCCCAAAAAACTTTTTTTCTGCATGATACAGTATATAATAATCTGTCAAACGGTATGAACATTTCGGAGGAAAAGGTTTGGAACTCGATAAAAAGAGTAGGGCTTTACGATCTGGTAAACGGATTCGAAGATGGCATCCATACCGTTTTGGGAGATGATGGAATGACGATTTCAGGGGGACAGAGACAGAGGCTTGCAATCGCCAGGTCGATGCTGAAAGAATCGGATGTTGTCATCTTTGATGAACCAACGTCTGCATTGGATAGTAGAACAGAGCAGTTGATTGTTGAAATGATTAGTAGCATAGAAGATAAAATGATAATAGTAGTGTCGCATAGCAGCTGTTTTGTGGACTGTGTAGACCACATATACAGAATAGGGTGATGAGGGAGGTAAAACTATGGTGATCGAAACCAAAGATCTGTGTAAATACTATGGAGATGGAAATAATCGGGTGAAGGCTCTTGACCAGGTAAGTGTTGAAGTGGAGAAGGGCGAGTTTATAGGTGTTGTAGGAAAGTCCGGAAGCGGAAAATCAACATTATTAAATATGATAGGAGGATTAGATCATCCGACGAGGGGGACGATTCGGATTGGCGACGAAGATATATCTGAAATGAATGACGAACAGCTGACGAAAATGCGTCGGTCAAAAATTGGTTTCATTTTTCAGAATTATAATCTGATGCCTGTTCTGAATGTATACGAGAATATTATATTGCCTGTGCAGCTTGACGGTAAAAAGGCAGATAAGGAATATATTGATTTTCTGTTAGAAACACTGGGATTGGAGGAAAAAAAGAAATCGCTTCCGGCATCACTGTCGGGTGGACAGCAGCAGAGGACAGCGATTGCCAGAGCGCTGGCAAATAAGCCGGAAATCGTACTGGCCGATGAACCTACAGGTAATTTGGATGCAGTGACGGGAGGCGAGGTGATCGGGATGCTTCGGCATATGAATGAGGTCTTGGGACAGACGATCATCATTGTGACCCATGACCGTGATATTGCAAAAGAATTAAAAAGGATTATAAAAGTAGTGGATGGGAGAGTGTTAGCATGATCAGAGGTTTTGCATTGAAGACTTTGCTGGCTGACAAGACCAGGAGCGTCTGTGCGATGATTGCCATGATATCGACAGCGCTTCTTTTTGCCGTACTTTTTACAAGTGTAGCTGGGATAAATGGGGCTTCAACATATTATGATCTAAAGCAGACAGGAACACAATGCCATTTCGTGGTTAAGGATTGGGATCAGGACTTGAACGGGTCGCTGGAAGCGATTTGCCGAAATAATCTTGTCAGATCGGCAGGATTTCGAAAGTTTCTAGCATTTGCTGACAATGAGGAGTTGGACTACAATGTCGAGGTGAGTTTTGAGGATAAAGCGTATGCCGATACTTGCTTTCATACCTTGATGGAAGGGCATATGCCTGTTCGGGCAGATGAGATCGTCATGGATACCGTGACAATGGCAGATCTGAAAATAGCAGACGAGATCGGCGCAAAAGTAGCTTTGGATCTCAGAGTGGGGGAGTCTGTTGTCACAGAAGAGTTTTATCTTAGCGGTTGGTATGAGACGAATCATGCATTTCAGACAAAAACAGGTCAGCTGATCGTGTCAGAGAGTTATGCCGATATCTGGGAGGATACATTCGCAGAGGAACGCTTATCTCAGAATTCTTTATATGGATCTAACGAGGTCGGCGTATTATTGAAAAGCGACAAGGATATCGAAGCACAAGCGGAGAGGATATTAGTTGAGTCAGGGGCAGAGACTGCGGTAGATCATATCTCCGTGAATCCGGTGTATTGGGAGGAGGGATATTCCGCGATGGGGAGTATTCTGCCGCTTCTGGTCATTGGGAGCGGAATGATCATGTTGATCGGTTATCTGATCATTCATAATATTTTTTACATTGCGGCAAAAAAGAATGCAAAACAGTATGGTCAGCTTAAGACGATCGGAATGTCAAACAGGCAGCTTGCTTCTTTTGTGAGATGGCAGGCATGTTTTCTATTGATCGTGTCGGCTCCTGTGGGGGCGGTATTGGGGCTTTTGGCAGGAAGGGTGTTTTTGCCGGTTGTGTTATCACAGACTAATTTGGATGCTGTTGCAAATGATAAACTGTTTGAAACAGGGGAAATAACAGCTGTCATAGTGTTCTCTGTAATATTTGTGCTGATGACCACAGTGATCAGTGTTCATCAGCCGATTAGGATGATCAGAAAACTTTCTCCGATCGAATCAGTGAGGATGGAATTAACGAATTACAAGGCGGAGCGAAAGTCGAGTGATGGGAGCCAGTTACATAAATTTGCATTCTACAATATCTGCAGAAACCGCAAAAGTATGGTCTTGCTGATCATCAGTATTTCGCTGTCGTTATTGTTGGTTTGTGTTTCCTATGATATCTATAAAAGTTTTGATATGGACAAATATTTGTCCACTATCATCAGCTCCGACTGCAATGTGGCAACGGGAGGCTACTATAAAGGAGAATACAGATCCCATGAAGGGGAAGCGCAGAGTCTGCATAAACCGATTGTTGATGAGATCAGGGAATCAGGGTTGGTGGAAGATGGCGGAGTTGTCTATGGCAGCTGTAATGTTACTGACATCAATGTTGATGGAGGTGAAAGAGGGACGTATTGGCTGAACCTCTATGGATTGGAAGCATTTCAGCTGAATGGTTCGTTGCTTATCGAAGAGGACATCGATCTGAAATCCTACTGGGATGGAACAGGGATGATAGAAGGTTGCTGGCTGCGCGATGATGGAACGATGCTGCCGGGAACTTTTCACTATAATGTGGGTGATCGGGTGACGTTGGAAGATGCGAATCAAAATGTGAGGGAATACGAGGTCTTAGGGCATATTAACATTGGATTAGGGGCACTGGATACAGGGATATCCGGAATCAATACGACCTATGAGTTTTATCTGTGCCCAGAGCAGTATCAATTGCTCACGCACAATCAGGATATTATGTCATATGAATTTAATATTATAGATGGTCAGGAGGAGAAAGCGGAAGCGTTCATGAAAAGAATTGTGAATGTCAATCATGGAATTGATTATCAGTCCAGGCAAACGCTTGCAGAGGAATTTGACACTATGAAATGGATCATGGAAGTGATCAGTATTTCTCTGTGTGGTATATTGGCTTTTATCGCGATCATGAACCTTGCAAATGTGTTTGTGTCAAGTATCATTGTCCGCGAAAAGGAAATAGCAACACTACGGAGTATTGGCATGACACGAAAACAGCTGAAAACGATGTTGATGTGGGAAGTCTTCTACTATACAGGAGCTGCATTTGGGCTTTCCGCAGTGCTTTCGCTGCTTCTCTCAGGTACAGTTATGGGAGATCTGTGTAACGAAATTTCTTTTCTGACGTATTCGATGCGGTGGGAGAGCTATTTCTTTATTCTGGCGGGAACGATGCTTGTCGGATATGGCACTGTCTCGCTGGTTGAAAGCCGGATCGGATCTGGGAATATTTCAGAGCGATTGAAAGTATAAAAGTATTAAGCGCAATACGTGAGCAGGCGCTGAAAGCTGTTGACATCGCTAGAGCAGGGGCATATAATGACGGTAACAGGCATGCGCCTGAAACAGCAGATCGGGCAGGCGCGGATGTCGTGATGCGGCTGGGAAGCCAGCGCAGGATTCTGCGGGAACGGAGGGTTGAAGCAATGAAGATCATTGTCACTTTTGGACCAATCATAGGTGCAGCGATCATGGCAGTTTATGTACTTGTTTTGCGGATCTACGTTTATGTAAAGGAATTACTTTTTTTGTACCGCGTGTCACTGGAGAAAGTTATCTTCCGGATGGAACGGCACAGGGCGGGGTGATCGTCAACACGAAGAGTGCCTTTCGGATTGCTTACAAGGAGTCTAACAGGGGATATAGCGATACGCTGGAGCTGCAAGGGTGCGTGTCCGATGCTGCAGCGACGAGGGAAAGGTGTTTCTGCGGATCCAGCAGGAGCAGGCACAGAAGGAGATCGACATCACGAACACGGACAGTCTGCTGGATATGACAGATTTTCTCCCAGGTAGGATCACATTCACGATGGTGAATGAAGATGGCAGGAATGTTGACTTTGAATTGGAATGGAGAGAGGCGTGACATGAAAAAATACAGTATTATAACATTTTCATTATTAATGATCATACTGTTATGTTCCTGTGCTTCAGATAAAGTAAATGAAAATCTGGAATTTCCGAAAACAACATGGGATATGGGCAGGGAAGAGATCATGAAGGCGTGGAATCTCACAGAGGAGGATCTGACGGACTTCGAAAGAGAAGATGTAATCGTCATACAGGGACATGAGCTGTTCGGGGAAATGACAGATTCCATTAATTTTCAATTCTACGATTTTGGGGAGGATGGGGCATATGAACTGATGCAGGTGTTTGTCAATTATCCGCCGGATGCGGATATGGACCATGTATCGGGGGAGATGCAGAAAATATATGGCGAGCCTGATCCGGATATGAGCTTTTATTATCCGTATTCGGCTTTAGAAAGTTTATCGGTCTATGAGACAAAAGAACCTGGAAGTATGACAAACTGGGGGATCGGAAATGTAGGGGATCTGATCCCGGCAGAAGAGCAGGAATATTACAGAGAGCAATGGGCGTTTTACCAGAATGGGTTAAACGAAGATAACTGGGATGAATTTAAACAAAATTCAAAGCTTGTGAGAATTTCCCTGCTTACAGACGGTGGATGGAACCGTGTGGAATTCAATGCAGCGAATCAAATGATATATGAAACAATAAAAAATACGATGCATGAACTTGATTAAATTTCCAAAATATATTATAGTAATGAATGGGAACCGTGAATAAATTCCAAGATTCCAGGCACACTAATACAAAAGTGTCATGGATCGCGAGTGACATAAGAGGAGGAAATGACAATGGCAGAGATAACCAGGGATATGACGATCGGAGAGATCCTGCGCACGAAGCCGGAGGTGGCGCCTGTGCTCATGGATGCAGGTATGCACTGCCTGGGCTGTCCTTCCGCACAGGGCGAGACCCTGGAGGAAGCTGCGATGGTCCACGGCATGGACATCGACGCTTTGATGGACAGCATCGCAAAGCTCGCATAATTGGGCTGATCATGTAAAAAAGACATAAAAATTCCGCGACAGACGGTCACGGATTTTTATGTCTTTTTAATTTGCAGCGGGAACCACTATATGAGAGCCAGTGCCTGAACAGCCTTATCCCTGATGACTGGCTCGAAATGCTCCTCCATGTAAGCCTCGCTCGCGGAAGCGATCTTTTCGGGGTTTCCGTATTCGGAAAGCATGTTACAGATCTTGTTGAACTCCTCGGGGGTGTGGTCGGACTGTGCCACCACCAGCAGATAGCCGGAAGCCTTTTCGTTCTTGTACAGGGAGTTTTTCCCATTGTAGTGCGGTTCCAGTATATGGGCGAGGCGTGTGACCTGGTTCAGGGACTCAAAACCATAGATGCGTGTCAGGTCGATGCCGATCGACTGGTTTGCGGTATTTGCAGATTTGCGCCTGGACTGGTTTGCGCCGTTCAGAGTGTCGGCATTGGCTTCTGCAAGGTGGTTGTCATGGATCTTCTTGAACAGGTCAAGCACGTCGTCAGCGCCTTCAGAGAGGCTCTGAAGCATACTGTCGAGCGTACTTCCGAGATCATCCTCCTCATATTCGTCGTGAACAGAGGGGGCGAATTTTGAGAAACGAGTGTCGAGTTCTTCGGGATCCTCAACCTTGGTGATCACCAGGACGATACACTCGGAATTGAGCGGGATCGCTTCTATCATCAGTGGAATATCATCAGCATCAAATCCAAATTCATAGGAAGCCTGCTGCATCATATCACGGAAAAGATTCTTGGCTTTCTCAGTGCCGTAGGCGAGCTCGCTGATCTTGAGCTCACGGTCTGCCAGATCCGCCTTGGTAAGCGTGCAGCGAATTTGATGGTCATTTACTTTTTCGATTTTCATATTCTTCACATCCTCACTATTGAATATTACATTGAGTTCAAAACCCGGTTCTGTGGGACCTTCTCACATATATTATAATGTAGAGATGTTTTAGTCAATAGGACAGGACCACAGTTTTTAAAAAATTTATTGTTGTTTTTCACGCCCATCAGGCTTTGGCACATATTTTAGTCTATATATCGTCTGAAATGTCAAAATAACAGATGTTTCTTCAAAAAAGTTGTATTATTTTTTACATTTGGGACGAATTCTTACATTTCGATTTGCATAATTTTTCGGAATGTGTTAATAATGCTTGTATAAAGTATGCCGGGGCCCAATCTCATACAGGAAGGAGGCACTTAAAAAGTTTTCTCATTGTCTTATTAGCTTGTGCTGATCGGTCAAAAATATTTTTCCAAGTCTTACATTGTATTATCAGGAATAAGGCGGGGACTTTTACGTTTACATATCCAGTAACATATTTTTTGAGAAGGGTATCGGTTCTGGCTGCTTTAACAGTTTATATATCACAATATAAAGCTTTTGGTCTTTGGTCTGCACAGGATGCATGTATGGATGAAATATCTGCGGGCAACAAAAATAGAAAGAAAAACCCCTCTGCTATGCATATCCGCTGCACAACCTGCAGCGAAGCCTGCACCGATCGTACCAGCACCTGCACATTTGGGTCAAAATGGCAGTGCTAACAAGACATCTATATTTTATCATATGCAGACGAAAAATGATAGGGACTTTTTTCTGGTAAATATTTGGATCACTGATAAAGTCCCCCGTTCAGACAAAAAACAGGATTCGACAGACAGCGGCAAAAGGCTGGACTTCATGTCAAACTTTTGCTATAATGAGAACAATTGGGAGGTATCCGTATGAAAAAACGTGTAATTACGGTCCTTGTGCCAGTTGTTCTCATTTTTATCGTGATAGCGGCGGCGCTTGGAAGTCAGATCATAGAAAGGTATTCTTATTCCAGGAATAAGGCAGATCTAAATGAATATTTTGGCATCGCGCAGCCGGATGAGGTGGCGATGGTGGTGCAGGATGCGCTCGTTGACGATAAGGCAAAGATGAAGGACAACGTGGCATATTTTCCGCTCTCCACGGTCGAGACGTATTTTACGGACCGGTTTTATGTGAACAGCATGGAACAGGTGCTGCTGTTCACGACGGACACGGATGTGATACAGATCAACATCGGCGATGGCAGCAATGTGATGTATGTGTCCGGCGCCGGTCAGGAGCTTGGCTACAGGGCGGCTTTTTACGAGGGGGACACGCTCTACATCGCTGCGGATTATGTGAAGCGGTATGCCAACTTTGAATATCAGCTGTACGATGCACCCCTGCATATGCAGGTGTACACGCAGTGGGACAGCTACACGACGGCAAAGCTCTCCAGGAAGACGGCAGTGCGCTATCAGGGCGGTATCAAGAGCGATATCCTGGTGGAGCTCGCAGCGGGCGACGCAGTGACCGTGCTCGAGAAACTGGAGAACTGGTCGAAGGTCAAGACGGCGGAGTCCTATATCGGATATGTGGAAAACAAATTCTTAAAGGACGAGATGCAGGCGGAGCGTCTGTGCAATACGGGATTCCAGGAGTTTGTGTACAATAATGTCAGAAAAGAGGGAAAGATCAATCTCACGTTCCACCAGGTATTTGAGGAGGTCGGCGGGGATTATCTGGCGAACGCGCTACGCCAGACCAGGATGGTCAATGTCGTGTCTCCGACGTGGTTCCGGCTGACCAACAGCAGCGGCGATTTCGCGAGCCTTGCCAATGCGTCCTATGTGGCGAAGGCGCATGAGCTCGGCATGGACGTGTGGGCATTGATAACGGATGTGGACAGCGCCGATCTGTACGGCGTGGAGATCAATTTTGTGGAACTGCTGTCGTCGTCTGCGAACCGCAGGCATCTGATCGAGGGGCTCATGGCGCAGGTGGACAGCTACGGGCTGGACGGCATCAATATCGATTTTGAGAAGGTGCGGAGCGATTCGGGCATTCATTTCGTGCAGTTTGTGCGCGAGCTCTCGATCGAGACCAGGAAGCGCGGAGTCGTCCTCTCGGTGGACAACTATGTTCCGTCAGAGTACACGGCGCACTACAACCGCAGGGAGCAGGGGATCGTGGCGGACTATATCATCATCATGGGTTACGATGAGCATTATGTAGGCGGCGGGGCGGCAGGCTCCAACGCTTCGATCGGTTTCGTGGAGGACGGCATTGTCAATACGAAGGAGGTCGTGCCTGCGGAGAAGATCATCAATGCGATCCCGTTCTATACGCGTGTCTGGGAGTCAGGACCCGACGGCCTGAAGGCATCGACGCTCACGATGGCCGCCGAGGCGGACTGGATCTCCAGAAACGGGGTATCGCCGGCGTGGGTGGACGAGTTCTGCCAGAATTATGCGGAGTATCAGGTGGATGGTACGCTGTATCAATGCTGGCTGGAGGATGTGGACTCGGTGCGGGTAAAGCTCCAGGTGATGCAAAGCCAGGGCATCAAGGGCGTGGCGAGCTGGAAGCTCGGTCTTGAGGTGCCGGCAGTGTGGGATGTGATCGCAGAGTATATGGCACAGTGAGTGGATATTTCGGGAGCCTGTGACTGCAGGAAAGGGCAGTTGCAGGCTTCTTTTATGCCCACGGGCGTCCGGAGGAAATATGATTTATCTTCTTGACATTATGAGGGAGGGTGTATATAATTAGAAAATGCAAATGAGTTGCATTTTGAACAAATGGCAGGGAGGGATTTATTCCTGCTATTTATGAGAGGTATATAGGACGGATGAAAAAAAATATAAAACTGTGCGTGCTGGCAATGACTGCAGTGCTGTATCTGCTGACTGGCTGTGCCCCAAAAAGTCCCCCTCTGGATGGGGACGGCCGTTTTCAGATCGTCTGCACGACATTTCCCCAGTACGACTGGGTTGTGAACCTGGTACAGGGCAATGAGGAAAATGTCTCGGTGACGCTGCTCATGGACAAGGGCGGCGACCTGCACAATTTCCAGCCGTCGGTGCTGGACATCGCGCGGGTCTCGGGCTGTGACCTGTTTATCTATGTGGGCGGGGAGTCCGACGGCTGGGTCGACGATGCGCTGAAGGAGGCTGTCAATCCGGACATGCGTGTCATCAATATGATGGAAGCGGTCAGCGACAGGCTTTTTGAGGAGGAGCATGCGGGCGGTGGGAGCGGTCATGACGGTCATGACCACGGGGAGAACGATGAACATGAATACGACGAGCATATCTGGCTCTCTGTCAGAAACGCCCGCATCGTTGTGGAGGACATCGCGGCGGAGCTTGCGGGGATGGACAGCGCCAATGCCGGTCTCTACCGCAAAAACTGCGACAGGTACACGGCGGCGCTTGACGCGCTCGACATGCGTTATACGGAGGCTGTTCAAAGAAACGGCGGGGGCACGCTGATCTTTGCAGACCGGTTTCCGTTCCGGTATTTTGTGGAGGATTACGGGCTGGAGTACTATGCAGCCTTTGACGGGTGCAGTGCGGAGACGGAGGCCAGCTTTGAGACGGTGGCGTTTCTGGTGAACCAGCTTGACGCGCTGGGGCTGGGCACGGTTCTCGTGCTCGAGGGCTCGGACGACAGGCTGGCGCGGGTGGTCATCGAGAATACAGTGAAGGGGGATCAGCAGATCCTTGTGCTGAACTCGATGCAGTCCGTCTCATCAAAGGAGCTCAGGGCGGGGATTCACTATCTGAACGTGATGGAGGAAAACCTCAAAGTGCTGGAACAGGTGTTGGAGAGCGGGGCATGATTGGATGTCCGGGATAGGAGGTCGGCAGAATGTCATATATAAAATGTGAGGAGCTGGTTCTGGGATATGAGGGGACGCCGGTGGCGGAACACATCAGCTTTTCGGTCGAAAAGGGAGACTATCTGTGTATTGTGGGTCAGAATGGTGCGGGGAAGAGTACGCTCATGAAGACGCTGCTGGGGCTCACGCCGCTGATGGGAGGAAGCATCCAGTACAGCGACGGGCTCGCGGCGCACGAGATCGGCTATCTGCCGCAGCAGACGTTTGTCCAGAAGGACTTCCCGGCGTCCGTGTGGGAGATCGTGCTGTCCGGCGCGCTGCCGACGTGTGGATGGAGACCGTTTTTTGGCAGGGAGCAGAGGCGGCTGGCGGAGGAAAACATGAGGCGGATGGATATATGGGAGTTGAAAAAGGTGTGTTACCGCAACCTCTCGGGAGGGCAGCAGCAGCGCGTGCTTCTGGCGAGGGCGCTGTGCGCATCGTCAAAGCTTCTGGTGCTTGATGAACCGGTGACAGGGCTTGATCCCAGGGTGACGGCGGAGTTCTATCAGCTGATCAGGGATCTGAACAGGGAAGGGCTGACCATCATCATGGTGTCGCACGACATCCACGCGGCAGTGAGATACGCGAGTCACATTCTGCATGTGGAAAAAGAGAAGTCGTTTATCGGGACGACAAAGGAATATATCAGGAGCGATTTCTGGAAGGAACTCGGGGCAGTGGAAGGGCAGCAGTAGCGGAGGTGTTGAATATGTTGCAGACATTACAGTTTTATCTATCCTATCCCTTTGTGCGGTACGCGCTGATCGTCGGGACGCTGATCGCACTCTGTTCGTCACTGCTCGGCGTGACGCTGGTGCTGAAGCGATTTTCCTATATCGGCGACGGGCTCTCGCATGTGGCGTTTGGCGCGCTGGCGGTCGCGACGCTGTTCGATCTGGGCAGTACGTCGGTCGTGGTCATGCCTGTCACGGTGGCCGCGGCGGTACTGATACTCCGGACCGGGCAGAACCCGAGGATACATGGGGATGCGGCGATCGCCATGCTCTCGGTCGGATCGCTCGCAGTCGGGTATCTCGTGATGAACCTTTTTTCCACGTCGGCAAACATCTCGGGAGACGTGTGCAGCACGCTTTTTGGCTCGACCTCGATATTGACGCTCACAAAAGCGGAGGTGTGGCTGTGCGTGGTCATGTCGCTGGTCGTGGCAGCAGTATTTATCTTCCTGTATAACCGCATCTTTGCAGTCACGTTCGACGAGAACTTTGCGCGGGCGACAGGGCTGCGGGCGGGGATGTACAATAATCTGATCGCCGTCATCACGGCGGTGATCATCGTGCTCGCGATGAACCTGGTCGGCTCCCTCCTGATCTCTGCGCTTGTGATCTTCCCGGCATTGTCCGCGATGCGCGTGATACAGAATTTCAGGGGAGTGGTGGTCTATGCCGCAATGATCTCGGTCGTCTGCGCGCTCGCGGGGATCATACTGTCCATCCTCTATTCGACACCGGTCGGGGCAACGATCGTTGCGGTGGACATCGCGGTGTTTCTGGTAAACTGCCTGATCGGAAAGATCGTGAGGAGATGAGGAGAAGGATAGAAACAGCGGCTGGAGCAGCCGCTGATAGAATCATTTCTTCTTTTTCTTGATCGCCTGATAGATCGCAAGACCGGCAACTACAACGAAAGCGATCGTGATGATGATCTCCACGGTTTCATACATTTCCCAACACCTCCAATCTGTCATCATTTGACATTATTCTATCACATTTGCAGTGCGATTACAACATTATAACAGGTAATGATTCATCTTTGTTGTCCGCATGATGGATCATTGTCCATATCTGCCTGGGCATAATATAAGTTTGTTTGCTTCAGAGCGGGAAAAGGTCTGTGTATTTATTACAGAGATCATATTGAAGTCATGGAAAAACCTTCTGCGACATATGATTTATAGAGTTACATCGATGTGGGTAGAAGGTATGAATGCAAAATATGGAAATACTGCGACGAAGATATTGACAGTGCTGCTGGTGCTTGCGATGATCCTGGTGGCAGGCGAGTCGGTACAGTTTGTGAGCACAGTGGAGGAGCATTCAAGAAAGACATTTCAGAAGGACGGCAGCGAGATCACGATCGTGGTGGATGCCGGGCACGGGGGGATCGATCCGGGCAAGATCGGTATCAACAATGCCCTGGAAAAAGATATCAACCTCGCGATCGCGCGAAAGCTCGAGCGCAATCTCAGGGAGAACGGCATCAATGTCGTCATGACGAGGACGGACGATAATGGACTGTATAACGAGACGGATTCGAACAAAAAAGTCCGCGATATGAAAAACCGTCTCGCCATCATCGAGGAGGCGCAGCCGACACTCGCAGTCAGTATCCATCAGAACAGCTATCCGGATTCGTCCGTGAGCGGCGTGCAGGTATTTTACTACAAGGATTCCCTCAGGAGCAAGGCGGCGGCGGAGATCATGCAGGCACAGATGATCAGGTCGCTGAAGCCCAAAAAGGAGCGCGTGGCAAAAGACAACGGCAGCTATTACCTGCTCAAAAAGACATCCGTGCCGATCATCATCGTGGAGTGCGCCTTCATGAGCAACCCCACGGAGGCGCAGCTTCTGACACAGGATGACTATCAGGAAAAGGTGGCGTGGGCAATTTACATGGGGATCATGCAGGTGATCAACTCACAAACGGATGTTCCGAACTGACGCTATCTCGTCAGATCCTGTACCCACTTGTATTTCCTCAACCGTATCATCACCCATGGAATCTTCCCTACCTCGTCCAGACAGGTGCAGGCATAGACTGCAAGCGGTGACCAGTGCAGGACGAAGGCGCCGGCGAGCGCGAGCGGGATGGCGATCAGCCACATGCAGACGATCAGGCTGTACATATCAAATATCGTGTCCCCGCCGCCGTCCAGCACGCCGTTTATCGTCACGGTGTTCACACATCGTCCGATCATGTAGAAGGCCATGATCACCATCATACCCGTGAGGTAGCTCCTTGCCTGGTCGGTCAGGATGACCATCCTCACGACCAGCGGCGTGACTGCGAGCACGAGCGCTGTGGAGAGCAGTCCGATCACGTACGAGATATTCTTCAGCCTGATGCCATATGCTTTTCCTCTCTCAAGGCGTCCGGCTCCGAGTTCGTTTCCGACCATGATCCCCGCCGCGCTGCCGATACCGTTGCACATGCAGCAGATCAGATCCCTGACCACAGCCGCCACGGAGTTTGCCGCGGCCGCGTCAGTGCCCATGTGTCCCATGATGGCAGTGTACGATGTAAACCCGATCCCCCAGCACAGTGAACCGCCCATGAGCGGCAGGCACTGTTTTATAAAATCGGTCCGCAGCTGTCTGGGCAGTTTCGTAAATCTGTCAAGTGCCGGACGGATGTACGAAGCCCTGGCGGATACAGCCACACACAGAGCCAGCTCGATGATGCGGGAGATCGTGGTGGCAAGTGCGGCGCCCTTTGCCTGCATCCGCGGCGCCCCGAACAGTCCGAATATGAACACCGCATTCAGGCATATGTTCAGGATCACTGCGCAGGAACTGATGACCGCGCCGGGTTTTACGTGTTCCGACACTTTCATTGTCGTCAGATAGCATTGGGAGATGCCCGTGATCAGATACGACCACCCTGCGATGCGCAGATAGGAGCTGCCGATCGTGACCAGCGGGGCGTCGTTCGTAAAAATATGCATCAGCTGTTCCGGGATCAGCTCGCATGCCAGGAAAAAGAGAACGGACACGATCCCGCAGTACCAGAGCATGATGTCAAATACATTTTCCAGCGTCCGCCTGTCGCCTTTGCCCCAGTACTGGGCGCCGAGAATGGCGCCGGCTGCCGTGACAGCCGAGAGGAACATATTCTGGACAAACTGGATCTGGGTCGCCAGGGAAACGGCGGTCATCTCGTTCTGGGCGACTTTCCCGAGCATCAGCGCATCGCCCGCGGCGACCGACGCGAGCATCAGGCTCTGCAGCGCGATCGGAAGTGCGATCCTTGTCAGATTTCTGTAGAACTCTTTTCTGTTGATCTGTATTTCCTGTTTTTTTTGTTCCATTTGTTTCATAGGAAGTCCTCTCATCTTTCGCATGGGATGAATCTATGTATCTGGCTTTTTGGTTCTTTAGAAAAATCATTTCACACGTTTCTATTATATATAGAATATTATTTTTTGCAAGAAATAATTGCATCCAAAGTCCCCAAATTATTACGACTTGTTACAACTTTTTTAATAAATCCCTTTATAAAATGGAATAAGTGTGCTAAAATGAATGGGACTTATATTCAAAAACGAGAGAAAACAGGCAATTATAAGGAATAACAGGGATGGAAACAAAAATCGTGGCCATAGACAAGCTCGACTCACCGGAGTGTGTGGAGGAGAAACTGACGTGCGCGGGCATCGTCATCAGGCAGGGCGGACTGGTCGCATTTCCCACGGAGACAGTGTACGGTCTCGGGGGGGACGCGTTAAATCCAGAGTCCGCGAAGAAGATCTATGCGGCGAAGGGCAGACCGAGCGACAATCCGCTGATCATACATATAGCGGATATGGCGCATCTGGACCGGATCGTGCAGGAGATCCCGGAGAAGGCGCGAAGGCTTGCGGAAGCCTTCTGGCCGGGACCGCTCACAATGATCTTCAGAAAAGCGGCGGTCGTGCCGCATCAGACGACAGGCGGGCTTGATACCGTGGCGGTGCGGATGCCGAGCCACCCGCTCGCAAATCTTTTTATCCGGAAGGCTGGAGGCTATGTGGCGGCTCCGAGCGCAAACCTTTCAGGGAAGCCAAGCCCCACGCTTGCGAAGTACGTGATACAGGACATGGACGGCAGGATCGAGATGATCATCGATGCGGAGGGTGTGGAGATCGGGCTGGAATCCACGATCGTGGATGTGACCTGTGACATCCCTGTGATATTGAGACCGGGCGCTGTCACACAGCAGATGGTTTCGTCTGTGGCCGGGGAGACGGACATGGATGTCACGATCTATGACAGCAGTTCCCCGCAGGCGCCGAAGGCGCCCGGTATGAAATACCGCCACTACGCGCCGAAGGGCGAGCTGGTGGTCGTGGACGGCGAGCCGGGGAAGGTCGTCAGCTATATCAACGAACAGACAGCGCTGCGCGAGGCGCAGGGGAAGCGGACCGGGATCATAGGGACGCGGGAGCTGCTGGGACAATACCATGCTTCCAGTATCAAGGATGCCGGGTGCAGGGATGATCTCAGGGCAGTCGCGGCGCAGCTCTATACGTTTTTGCGCGAGTTTGACGATGAGGGTATAGATTATATTTATGCGGAGTCTTTTGCGGAAAACTGCGCTGACACAGGATTTGGACAGGCAGTCATGAACCGGCTGCTGAAAGCGGCGGGGCACAGGGTGGTGCAGGTATAGCGCCGGTACAAAAAGGGAAAATATTTATCGGAGGGCAGAGATATGATAGCGATCGGGTGTGATCACGGCGGATATGAACGGAAGCAGGAGGTTATCGGTTATTTTGAGGAAAACCATATAGAATACAGGGATTTTGGCTGCTATGGAAAAGATTCCTGCGATTATCCTGAGTATGGACAGGCAGTCGCAAGAGCAGTTGCGTCGGGGGAATGTGACAGGGGGATCGTGATCTGCACGACAGGGATCGGCATCTCGATCACGGCAAATAAAGTGAAAGGGATCCGCTGTGCGCTGTGTTCCGACACGGTGTCGGCGAAACTGACACGGGAGCACAACAACGCGAATGTGCTCGCGCTCGGCGCGGGTATCGTGGGACCGAACCTCGCGCTCAGTATCGTGGACACATTCCTGAACACGGAATTTCCAGGGGAGGAAAAGCACTGCCGGCGTGTGGCGGCGATCCAGGCGCTGGAAGAGGAGACCATGAAATAGATGATGGTGTGATATACGGGAAGGGGGATAAGCAGCATGGCAAAGGTTGTGGTGATGGACCATCCGCTGATCCAGCACAAGATCGGCGTGATCAGGCGGAGTGAGACAGGGACAAAGGATTTCAGACAGACGATCGGCGAGATCGCCAATCTGATCTGTTATGAGGCCACGAGGGATCTGAAACTCGCGGATGTGGAGATCGAGACGCCGATCTGCAGGACGACGGTCAAGGAGCTTGCGGGCAAGAAACTTGCGGTCGTACCGATCCTGCGCGCGGGTCTTGGCATGGTGGACGGCATGCTCCAGCTCATTCCTGCCGCGAAGGTGGGACATATCGGCCTGTACCGCGATCCCGAGACGCTCGAGCCGGTAGAGTATTACTGTAAGCTTCCCGAGGACTGCTGCCAGCGGGAAGTGTTCGTGGTGGATCCGATGCTGGCGACGGGCGGATCCTCTTCCGCGGCGATCCAGATGCTCAAGGACAGAGGCTGCAGGAGCATTCATTTCATGTGCATCATCGCGGCGCCAGAGGGACTGGAGCGCATGAGAAGAGATCATCCGGATGTGGATATCTATATCGGGGCCATGGACGAGCGGCTGAATGAGCATGGGTATATCGTTCCGGGACTGGGTGATGCAGGGGATCGGATTTTTGGTACAAAATAGCGCGGAGGGAAAGAGGAATCCATGAAAGTGTCATATAAACGGTCGGTGGCAGTGCTGCTCGCAGTGGTATTGTCTGCAGGGGCTGCCGCGGGGGTGTCGAGACCTGTGTACGCAGAGACGACACTGGAACGACTGCAAAAGGCAAAAGTAGAAAAGGAAAAAACAGAGGATGCCAAGGAGGATACAGAGGACAGAAAGGAATCCCTCGAGATCACGAAAAATTCCCTGCTTGGGCAGTTGAGCACGCTCAATGACGAGCTGGCGCAGGTCAGCACGAATCTGGAAGGAATAGAGGCCGATATCACCGTGAAGGAGGCGGAGATCGAGCAGACGGAGGCGGAACTCGAGGAGGCGATCCGTGTGCAGGACGAACAGTACGCCAACATGAAGATCCGCATCAAGGCGATGTATGAGCAGGGGGGATCGGAAGGGTATCTGGGGATCCTGTTCTCGTCCGTCAGCTTCTCGGAATTTCTGAATAAGAGTGATTATATCGACCGCATTCACGCGTATGATCGAAAGATGCTGCAGCAGTTTCAGGATACGCGCAAATATGTGGAGGAGACCAAAGCGCGGCTGAACGAGGAGCTTGTGGCGCTGAATGGCCTGAAAGCGGAGGCGGAGGCGGAGAAGAGCCGGGTCGCCGGTCTTGTCGATCAGACTTCGGCGAACGTGTCGAGCTACAAGAACCAGATCGCGGATGCGGAGGCAACGATCGATGCGCTTGAATCCATGATCGATGAGCAGGAGCAGGATATCGCGGCGCTCCAGAAACAGTACGAGGAAGAACTGGCGAAGTCCCGCCTGGCTGCAAAGTCGAAGTGGCGTGACATATCGGAGGTCACCTTCGAGGAGGGAGACCGCAAGCTGATGGCAAATATCATATACTGCGAGGCGGGAGCAGAGCCCTATGAAGGGCAGGTTGCTGTGGGAGCCGTGGTGATCAACAGAGTGCTCAGCTCCGTCTATCCCAACACTGTCGTGGGGGTCGTCTATCAGAACAGACAGTTTTCACCGGTCGCCAGCGGGCGTCTGGCGCTGGCGCTGGCAAATGACTCTGCGACTGCGAGCTGTTATAAGGCGGCGGACGAGGCGATGAGCGGTGTGACGAACGTAGGGCAGCGCGTGTATTTCAGGACGCCGATACCGGGACTGGAGGGGCTCAGGATCGGCGGGCATATCTTTTATTAACGATACAACAAAAGAAGGGCGTTGGTGGCATGTACAAAATAGCGATACTCGACAAAGACAAGGCGTACCTTGAACGGCTGGTCTCCTTTCTGGAGGAGCATCACAGGGAAAGCTTTGAGATAAAGACCGCGGACAGTCTCGATGGGCTGGGGGCGGAAGTGGTCCAATACAACACACTGTTCTTTGGGGACGACGTGACAGTGGACGCAGCCCTTTTTCCGGAGGGGGTTCTGATCGGATATCTCACGGAAAAAAGCGAGGTCAGCGGACAGTATATCAACAAATACCAGAGCATGGAGCAGATATACATGCGCATGTGGAAGCTCTGTGAGGGAGGAAAGGGCGCTGTCTCTGATAAAAGCAGCGCCGCGCCGGAGAAGCAGGAGGTCCGCCTGGCGGGGCAGTGTGAGTGGAAAACAAGGACTGTGACAACGAACGGCGAGACCTACAGGCTTTACCAGGTCGGGGAAGAGCAGGTGGACAGGCTTGCGCTGCGGATGCTGACCGGAAACCGTATCAAAGGATTGTTTCAGACGGAATATCAGAACGGCGGTATGCGGATATGCGTGACCGGGATGATCAGTCTGTTCGAATTCGCTCAGAAGAACAACTCGCCAAAAGGAAAAGAGCAGCTGTTAAAGTTTTTTGCGGACATGCTTGCAGCGGCGTGCAGCCTCGAGGAGTATATGCTCTCAGCGGACAGGCTGATACTGGATCCGAGGGAGATCTATGTGGACAGCGCACAGAACCAGGTGCTGATCCCGTACATACCGGTCAAGGGCGGTGAGCCGCAGGACGGCAGGCAGTGCCTGGAGAAGATCAGGGATCTGTGCACAGCCCTGATACAGGGGATGGACGAGGAGACGGCTCGTGTTCCGGACACCTGGGAGGAACCTGCCGCAGATGAATATGGCAGTACGGAGGAGTTTGACGATCTTCAGAAAAACGCCAAAGACAGCCTCAAACTCAAGGAGAAGACCAGGAACCTCAAAAAAGGGGGTGCGCCGTACATTGTGAGAAAGCGCACAGGGGAAAAGATCCTGATCAACCGCAATCTCTTCAAACTCGGCAAGGACGCTTCGTATGTGGATTACTGTATCAGGGATAATCCGGCTGTGAGCAGGAATCATGCGGACATCGTGAGGAAGCCGGATGGTTTTTACCTTGTTGACAAGGGATCCTTGAACCACACCTTTGTAAATGGGAAAAAGCTTGCCGCTGACGAATACAGGAAACTCGAGAACGGGTGTCTGATGCAGCTTGCTGACGAAGTGTTTGAATTCAGGTCGAAATAGGGAGAGGGGAATATGAGATGGCATTATACGGTGGCAGCGCATTCTGATGTGGGGACGACAAAGAATGTAAATCAGGATAGTCTGACAGTGAAGGTTGCCAATACGATTTATGGGGAGGCCGCCTTTGCCGTGATCTGCGATGGAATGGGGGGGCTGGAGCAGGGAGAGGTCGCGAGCGCTGCCGTGGTGCGCGCGTATGAACAATGGTTTCTGAGAGATCTGCCCCAGTTCCTGTCGAGAGGGTTTTCGGAGGAAACACTGGAACAGGTGTGGTTCCGGCTCGCCAATGACTGCAATGTCAGGGTCGCGGAATACAGCAGGGAGCAGAAAGCGCCGATGGGGACAACGCTCACAGCAGTGCTCCTGCTGGGAGGGCGCTATTATATCACTCATGTGGGGGACTGCCGTGTCTATGTGATGGGAAACGGAATGGAACAGCTGACCGCGGATCAGACCTATGTGGCGCGGGAGGTGGCGCTTGGCCACATGACGCCGGAGCAGGCGCAGACGGATGCGCGCAGAAACGTCCTGCTGCAGAGCATCGGTACGGTGAACTGTGTGCGGCCTGATTTTCTGAGGGGAGATTTCTATGATGATGACACCTTTCTGGTGTGTTCGGATGGGTTCCGGCACAGGTTGACGGAGGCGGAGATCTACGACTACTGTCACACGTCGCTGGAGGGGATGGAGTGGTTCGTGGAGAACAGGCTGAACAACTCCCATTATATGAATGGACGGCTCCGCTATATCATGGAGAACATCAAGGCGCGCGGGGAGCGTGATAACATATCTGCGATCCTGATCAAGGCGGCAAACACGGCAGAGTGAGGTTAACAGGATATGAAAGAATGCTAGAGATAGGGTCCGTTATAGACGGAAAATATAAGATATTGAACGAGATCGGCCATGGCGGGATGAGCAATGTGTATCTTGCCATCAATGAGAAAGCGAACAAGCCGTGGGCGGTCAAGGAGGTGCGGAAATCCCTGAACAGGGATTTCGACCTGCTGAGGCAGAGTCTCGTCATGGAGACTGATCTGCTGAAAAGATTAAAACATCCAAATCTTCCAAGTATCATAGATGTCATCGATTCTGATGAAAATTTCCTGATCGTTATGGATTATATAGAAGGAAACACGCTTGAGCGGCTTCTGGCAGAGGAGGGAGCACAGCCGCAGGAAAAAGTGGCGGACTGGGCGCTGCAGCTGTGCGATGTGCTTGACTATCTGCACACGAGGCCGGATCCTGTCATATATCGGGATATGAAGCCCTCCAATGTCATGCTACGATCAGACGGCAGTGTCGTCCTGATCGATTTTGGCACGGCCCGGGAGTTCAAGGAGAGGAATGTGGCGGACACCTGCTGCCTTGGGACAAACGGGTATGCGGCGCCGGAGCAGTTTGGCGGAATGGGGCAGACCGATGCCAGAACGGATATCTACTGCCTTGGAGCGACAATGTACCATTTGGTGACCGGACATAATCCATCAAAACCGCCTTATGAGATCTGTCCGATCACAAAGTGGGATCCGGAGCTGTCTACCGGACTGGAACGCATCATACAGAGATGCACACAGAAAGATCCAAAAGACAGGTATCAGACAGCCCTGGAACTTCGGTATGATCTCGAACATTACACGGATCTGGAGCTGGAGGCACAGCAGAAATACCGCGCCAGGCTGAGAGTATTTGGCGCGGTTGCGGCGGTCTCGCTCCTGTGCGCGGCCGGCGGCCTTGGATTTTCAACGGCGGCGGGGAGAAAACAGGGAGATGAGTATCTGCAGCGCATGCATATGGCGGAGATCTCGACAGACCCGGCGGAGGCGTGCAGGCTGTATCTGGACGCGGCGGCGGTCGACGCAGGCAGGCAGGAAGCGTATCACGGATTTTACAAAAAAGCAGTCGAGGACGGGGTGTTCAGCGAGGAGGAGGAAGCGCTGTTCCTGAAGTTCGACATCAGCGCACAGCGGTATCTGCAGGATTTCCAGAAAAAGGATCCCGGTGGTTATGCGGATTTCTGCTATGAGATGGGCAATGCCTACTGGTATTACTATGAACATGAAGAAAACCGCCAGTCGAGGGCTGCCGGCTGGTTTCAGGCGGCGATGGACTATTATGAGAAGGATGCGTCCAAAACGGCAGAGCACAAGCGGTGCAGGCTGTATGTGGAGCTTGGCGGTTTTTACAGGAATGTGATCGCGTTCCAGATCGACGGCACGGATGCCGGTATGTATGGGGATTACTGGCAGAGTCTGACAGAGCTCAAGGCGATGAACGACGCGGAGCCCGACAGGGAGATCATCACGCTGCGCATCTACCGTGAGATCGCGACGCGGGCGGTCGAGTATGCGAAATATTTTATGGAGGATGGCGTGGCAGGCGATGAGATCCTGGCGATGCTGAAGGAGCTTGAGGAGGATCTGCGGCGGATGGAGCAGGGGGCGACAAGCGCTGCACGGCAGGAGATCGATGCGATCCGCTGGATCATCCAGGGGGCATACAGGATGGTGCGGTCTACCTACGATATGCAGGGAACGGTTCCTTAGAACAGGTGAGGATAGATATGAGTATTGGACATATGACAGATATTTCACATGCGATGTTTGGGATATCGGGAGTTTTTGCGGCGGTGGCAGCTGTCATGTTCTTTGTGCTGGATATCGCGAAATGCTGGCGGATGGTGTCAGGGCATCATATAGTGCGACGGGATAAGCAGCGCGGAATGGAAAGGAAAGCGCCTGCGGACAGAAAACAGTCTGAAGAGACGGAGTATATACCCGCATGCAGGACCGGCGTATCGGAAAGGATCGCTGAGGAAGCCGGTCGGGCTACGGAAAAACTGCTGACGGAGGAACTGACTTATCCATCTGCCGGGGAGACAGTGTTGCTGGACGGGATGCAGGAGAGGGAGACCGGCCTGGAGCTGATACAGGATATCGTGTACATGCAGGATACGAAATCTTACCAAAATATAACCTTTCTGAAAAAAGAATGAATTAGTGAAAAAAGAATTGACCATTGGTCATTTTGTGATATACTGAGCTTATCAACACAATGTCTGGTCGGGAAAGGAGAAAACAAAATGGCTAACAGAAATCATGTAAAATTAGGGGTTGCGGCGGCAGCGGCGGTCGCAGCAGGGGCAACAGCAGTTGTGGCAAAGACGAAGAAGGAGACGCGCAAAAAGGAGGTTGCCGAGCGGGTCAGTAGCTTTCGCAATACGGAGCGCGGACGGTTCGAGAGAAACAGCAAGGGAATATACTACAGTAATGGTAACTATGAAGCCTTTGCCCGTCCTCTGAAGCCGGAAGGGGTCGACGACAAATCCGCTTACATCGTGGGCAGCGGGCTCGGGGCGCTCGCAGCAGCGTGCTTTTTGGTGAGGGACGGACAGATGAAGGGAGAGCACATTCATGTGCTCGAGGCGATGGATCTTCCCGGCGGTGCGTGCGACGGCATTTATGATCCCTCGAGGGGCTATGTGATGCGCGGAGGGCGCGAGATGGAGAACCATTTCGAGTGTTTGTGGGATCTGTTCCGGAGCATTCCCTCGATCGAGACGCCGGGGGTCTCTGTACTGGACGAATATTACTGGCTGAACAAGAAGGATCCGAATTATTCCCTCTGCCGCGCCACCGTGAAACAGGGCGAGGATGCACATACGGACGGAAAGTTCAATCTGAGCCAGAAGGGCTGCATGGAGATCATGAAACTCTTCATGACAAGGGATGAGGATCTGTACGACAAGACCATCGAGGACGTGTTTGATGACGAAGTGTTCAACTCCACATTCTGGCTGTACTGGCGCACGATGTTTGCGTTTGAGAACTGGCACAGCGCACTGGAGATGAAGCTGTACTTCCAGAGATTCATCCATCATATCGGCGGCCTTCCCGATTTCAGTGCATTGAAGTTTACCAAGTACAATCAGTATGAGTCCCTGATCCTGCCGATGGTCAGGTATCTCGAGGCGGCAGGCGTCACATTCCAGTACAGGACAGAAGTCACCAACGTCCTGTTCGAGAAGACCGATGACGGCAGGAAGATCGCAAAGACGATCGAGTGTAAAGTTGACGGCAAGGAGACTTCCATTCCGCTCACAGAGAACGACCTGGTATTTGTCACGAACGGAAGCTGCACGGAGGGGACCATCTACGGCGACCACACCCACGCGCCGGCCGGCGACGCGGAAGTCCGGACAAGCGGCTGCTGGAGCCTGTGGAAAAATATCGCGGCACAGGACGAATCCTTTGGACATCCGGAGAAGTTCTGTTCGGATATCGAGAAGACAAACTGGGAATCGGCTACCGTGACGACGTCGAACCAGCAGATCATCGACCAGATCCAGAAGATCTGCAAGCGTGACCCGCGGACCGGAAATGTGGTCACCGGCGGCATCGTGAGCTGCATGGATTCCAAATGGCTGCTGAGCTGGACCATCAACAGGCAGGGACAGTTTAAGGAACAGAAAAAGGACGAGGTCTGCATCTGGGTATACAGCCTCTTTACCGATGTGGAAGGCGATTATGTGAAGAAGCCCATGAAGGAGTGCACGGGCGAGGAGATCACACAGGAGTGGCTGTACCACCTGGGGATCCCTGTGGAGGATATTCCCGCGCTCGCGAGGGACGAAGTGGTGACCGTGCCGACCATGATGCCGTATATCACTGCGTTCTTCATGCCGAGGAGAAAGGGAGACAGACCGGATGTCATTCCTGACGGATGCGTCAATTTCGCGTTCCTCGGACAGTTCGCGGAGACGCCCAGAGATACGATCTTCACGACAGAGTACTCTGTGAGAACCGCCATGGAGGCTGTCTACGGACTCCTGAAGGTGGACCGCGGCGTGCCGGAAGTGTGGGGTAGCGTCTATGATATCCGCGAGCTCCTCGACAGCTCCGTCAAACTGATGGATGGCAAGTCTCCGCTCGACATCGAACTGCCAGGACCTCTCAACGCACTGAAAGTACCCCTGCTGAAAGCAGTCCGGGGAACCGTGATCGAGAAGCTGCTGGAGGATCATGATATCATACAGAAAAAGAAATAAAACGCGACAG
>VSNO01000039.1 GCA_009774375.1 Lachnospiraceae bacterium | reverse complement strand
CTGTTTCCGTGACCTGTAGTAGCCATTCCAATTTGACTATCCTCCCGCATTCTGGGCACCTCACCTTTAAGACTACGCGCCCTCCCGCGGTGGCAATAATATCGCAGATCCGTCCTTTGCAAGCGGGACATCTGACCATACACATACCGTATACCTCCACAGCCTGTTTTGGATGACAAAGCCATGTTATGCATCCTGCATAAAATGTCCCATCGGTGGAAACTTCCAAAAATTTCCATTGCCTGTTATCAGTATTGGCCGGAAAACACTGTCTTAATCACTTCTGCATAAAAAAACAGCAGAATCACCTCCGCCGTTTTTTCCTCTCATATATACCCGCTTCTATCCCGTCCGGGCCGCAGTACAGCCTCACCAGCTTTCCACAGTGCTGGCATTTGATCTCCAGGACCGTCCACTCCGTCTCAGTCCCTTCATCATCCAAAATGCGCCGCCTGCATTTGGGGTTCGGGCATCTGACCACTTCCATCTGCCACCGCCTCCTTTACATCCAGACCGATAACCGGCCTTATTTTATGACTTCCACCACCGCCTCCCCGCACTGATATGGAACAAGGGAACCAGACAGAACGTGAAATGTTCCTGCCTGATTCCCTTTTATCGTTTGTGCATTATTGGCTTTCTTCCGTGGTTCTTAATGATTCCACTCATACTCCGACTGTAAACCGTCCGGAATATCAGTAACATTTATCTCTTTATACAGCATTGCACCGCCATCCACAGTAAGATAATTGGCGATCCACTCTGCCACCGGATAATCGCCGTACCCGCATACCCTGTCATCTGTATCTCCATTAACGTAACCTATCTGCGCACCGCAGTCACTTTTGGAAATCACGCAGAATGGCACATAGGTTCTGTCCTCCCATACAATGGCAGTGTAATCACTGCTTTCGATGGTACTCATGTTAATCAGCTCCTGCTTCTCACTGCAGGCACATAATGCAACAGCCATAAAAACGGCAAATCCAAAGATACTTATTCTTTTCATAGATAAATCTCTCCCTACGCCCTCGCGTCAAAACCGCCCTGTCCCTCCAGTCCGTTTATCTCCTGCCTCGCCGCATGGTACGCACCATAGTAGGCAGCCTTCAATGCGCCATGCACTTCCGTCTCCGCCTTCGACTCCTTCTCATGCCAGCCCACGCCCGCCGTATAGGTCAGCACCTCGTCGCCGTTTTCGTCATACACATGGGCGGCTCCCCCGGACTGGAACCTCGCCTCATAAGGCTCTCCGAACAGGAGGCACAGCCACCTCCTGTCCGCTTCCTCGATTTCCTTCATGTCCGTCATCCTCTGGCTGACCTTCCCCATCAGCGCCGCCCTGTCCGGCGCAACTTTCGCCACCTCGCTTTTCCGCAGGGCGAGGAACTGGTTCCCCATATAGACACCCTGCGCCGCATCCTCCCTCGCAAGCGCCGTTATCTTCTCCCGGAGGGAGTCCGTCAGCTTCCAGCCTTTCCTGGATGATGCCTTTGATGCTGCCGGATGTATATTCTTAATTCCCGTTATCTCCATATCAAAAATGTCCTTTCTGCGGAAACCGCCCCTGCTCCCCGAATTTGCTAATCTGCCAGAAACCGGGAATGTCTGCCTTGCTCTGTTGGGTATTAGGGATATGGGGTGGTGTAGTTCCACCCCATTCATGCCATGATAATCCTCTGCCGTCACTCAATCCCCATTCCAAGTATATGTAGCGCATCACTGTTCAGCAGAAAACATAGCCTTCTGGATATTCTTCTGCCAATATGCACTGTCAAAGTAATTCCCGCTTTTCGGCAGATTCTTGAACATGTTCATAATCATGTCATATGTCATTGATGAAGTGTCAACCTCCAGTTCCTTCCCGTCCTTTGACTTGATTACGGTACCGTTATCACCCACATAAGCAACCGTATTGTCATCAAGGTACTGTATCATTCCTGTCATTTCCGCAAATTTTTTCACCGGAAATTCTCCCGTCTCCTTGCACATTTTCCAAAATTTTTCAGCATCTTCCCCTGTCATATATGGCTGTTTGCCGTCTATAACATACCATGAGAGACCCGTTGCCGGATCTGTATATTTTGGTGCTGTCAACGCCCATTCTTCCAATGTCTTGCCTTTGTACCACGTGGTCAGGCCGCTGTCATTTGATACAGTGCCTTCCTCCTGTCCTGCCAGCGGATTTGTTGATTTAAGTGATTCATATATATCCTGCACATTGGCATTCTGCCTTGTACCTGTGGGGGCAGATGCCTCTGCTGCCTGTTTCTGCGGATAAAACTGTCCGGCCCTGCTCCTGTTATACTTGTTCGTTGATATGTTGTTCTGATAAAAATTCTGTCCTATTCCATTTACGCTCATTTTTCAATTCCTCCGATTATTTTATTATCATGGCTCCTCTGTCGGTCAGAGCCGCTCCTGCTCCCTCATAATAAGTCCGAGCAATTTATCACGAAACACATTCCCCTAACTTCCTTTGTCCCTAATTCCCATGACAAACACCTCCCTCCGCTAAGTATACGAAACAATCCTCAAAAAAGTTTCATGCCGCCCATAAGTCCGGGCATTCCGCAGGGGCAAGGTTTTATGCTCCTCTGCGGAATCGGGTGTAATCCTTATATCTTCATATCCAATGTGCTGCCCAAAGACGGCTTTTTTACAAACGTATTTCCACTTTTGACAAGCTGGCTTTCCACGGATTCCCTTGTAACGCTGTCCAGTATGCCCGGATCAAAAGGCTGTCCCGGCTGCCAGTTGGGATTAGCCGCCTTTACCGCCGCATACATCGCAGAACGGTATTTCCCTTCATACTGCTGCAAAGTCCATGTTCCCTTCGCACGGTCTTCCTTCTTTACGCTTAATTGATATTCCCTGAATACTTGCGACCGTTTCGTTGTATCGCCATTGGAAATGCCATTCTCCTGAATGAATTCCCTTTTCACATTGTCGAACATCTTCTGCCGCGCATCATCGGAAACATTTATCAACTGCTGCCATGTTGAACGGTCTACGGTGCCATCTTCTCCGTGATACATCCCCGGCACAACTACTCCGCCCGGTCCGACAAAATCTCCGTCAGAATTATAATTCTGCATGACATTCCTCATATGTGCTTCGCGCCCGCCCAATAATTCATATAACATTTTTTGTTCGGGCGTCATCATTGCCTCTTCCGCAATGAGTTTGTCTAAATGATCCTTTGCCGCTGCCTTATACTGCTTGCTGTTAGTGTTGATTCCTGTATAACCGGAACCGCCTGCATTAAAACTAATATTCATACCATCATCCTCCTTTGATAAAAATATTTGAAATCCGTTTCATGGCTTTATTGTATATATCGTCATTCCAACAAAAATTTTTAAGAGTTTCTGCATTATTTAGTCCATCTGCACTTTTAAGTCATTATTAGCTTATCGATTTGCACTTACAATGCAATAGAGGTGGTATCCATGATAGATTATAAATCAATCGGCAGTAAAATCAGGAAACAGAGGACAGCCCGCAATATGTCGCAGGAAAGGCTGGCGGAATTATGCGACGTCGGCACAACCCATATCTCCCACATCGAGACCGGCAACTGCATCCCCAGCTTAAAGGTCTTTATCGCTATCCTGAATGCTCTGTCCTGTTCTGCCGACCAGCTTTTATGTGACGAGCTGGATAATGCAGAACTGACATACAAGACCGAAATCGGCAGCCTTTTAGACGACTGTTCCAGCCATGAACTTATGATAATCACGAATACAATACAGGCCTTAAAATCATCCCTGCGTAAATAGGGATTTACACAGGCAGCACCCATACATAATATCGGATCATGGGGTATTTTTTCAAACCAGACTGCACCAAGCTCCCATTTATTGCACGAAACGACTATAAAGCATATTATATCCAAGCGGACATACCCTAAAGTTTTTCGCCTTTCATCCGGCAGCACTTCCAATCATATAATCCGGCGGAAACGGCAGGCCGCCGCTTATGAGGCAAATCTCCCCATAGCGGCGGTTTCTTTTGTGCTATCCGGCTTTCAGTTCCACTAAAACAATCTCAGTTATTGAAACGGAATGGTATCCCCTTAAAACATAAAGTCGTTAATGGCACTTATAATAATAATTCCAATGCCAAACAGCATAAGCAAAATCCCCGGTATGCGCAGATACCATTTATAATGACCGGGCATTTCACTTTTCTTCATCAGCCACCAAAACGGCTTACAGAAGATAATCATAAGCAGACCACCAATTAAACAGACAACAGCAAAAATAATTCCGAAATTAAAGCTCATATCTACTCCTTCCTATCAGCACATTACTATTTTGCAATAAACCCTTGCGGTACTGAAATACATCACTATATAAATAAGGACAAACAATAGGGAAATTGCCCCCGTACAAAGCAGTAACATCCAAATATTTGTCAGTCCAAGAGTGGCAAGCAACATACCGATTGCATAAAGCGAAACTGCTAAATGAATAATAGCAACCACCAGCGGGAAGAAAAACATCGTCCGAATTTCTTTGTGAACCACGGCAGACACTTCATTACGGCTAAGTCCTACCTTTTGCATAACTTCAAAATTGTATCTGTCGCTATACCCCTCTGTAATCTGCTTATAATAAATAACCAAAGTTAAGAAAATCATAAATAATAGGCTTAACAGCAAACCAATAAACAAAAATCCTCCGTAAGTATAATTACTGTCTCGCTTTTCTGCTTCTGCATTTTCAAACTTTACCCCGGCAAAATTAGCACTAATTTGACTTTGCAATGCGGCGGTAAAATCATCTTCACCTATACCTTCTGCGTCAAACATCATGCAGTATGTCTTATGAAATCTCTTTTCAGAGGGTGACAATTCAGCAAAGATATTGTCTATATCCACCTGTGACGGACAAACAAGAAAGTATCGTGTTTCAGAAGATAGTATACTTTTGTTTTGTATAGCTAATTGTGATAATTCACTTTTTACCCGATATTTCAAATCATTAAAACATATTTCAGAAACACCTAAATCTTTTGACGAAGAAAATACTAATATTTCATCAGCCCCAAGTTGTTCCGATCTTCCCTCCATGCGGTTATAATCTTCTACTGTAATCAGATAGATTGCACAAGTGCTGTTTGCCGGGTGTACTTCCGGCTGATAGACAGAAAATGTATTATCCTTATAAACACCGCTTATATAGGTAACATTATAGTCAACTTCTTTGTTTATCATCATATTGTATTGCTCTGCGATTTGGTGAACAAGTTCTGGCAAAGTGCTTTGTCCGTCCATCGCATTTTCAACAGAAATTTTTGTTTCCATAGGAAAGCGAAAAGAAACCATTTCTCTTTGCCCTACATATAGTGACAACGTAGTAGTGGCAATAACCATAACAACGGTACTTAAAATGCAGATATTTGACAATCCTTTCGCATTTTGTTTCAGCCGATAAATAAGCCCGGAAACAGAAATAAAATTCTGTGGCTTGTAATAATATTTATCATTCCTTTTCAAAGCGTTTAGTAAAACAACAGAGCTGGACGAAAAGAAAAACATGCTTCCTGCCAAAATCAATAAAGCAATAGGGAAGACACGCCCAATAATATCAATGGGTGAGGGTGTAGTAAGTATCAACGTATATGCACCCCCAAGGCATAAAACTCCTAAAATGGCTTTTATTACCACAAACGAATTATAAGTATCTCCTTTATGGGCAGCATACAGCAATTCAACAGGCTTTGCTTTTATGACGGAAAACAGGTTATAAAGCAGGATCAGTATACCAATCACCACAAACCAAGCGATTGTCTGTGTAAGTGCTTCTATCCCAAACTGAAACGCAAGCCCGCTATCTAAGTGAAGCAGCTTCAACAAGATAAGGAAAAACAGCTTCCCCAAAAAAACACCCAAAATAATACCCGCAATAAGCCCGGCTGCTGTGAGCAGCAAGCTTTCAAGCATAAGGACTTTGGCAATATGTTTCTTTTCCAAGCCAAAGATATTATACAAGCCCAACTCTTTTTTGCGCTGCCGTATAAGCAGTCCATTTGTATATAAAAGAAATACTC
Organism: Lachnospiraceae bacterium; assembly: GCA_009774375.1. Taxonomy (GTDB): domain Bacteria; phylum Bacillota; class Clostridia; order Lachnospirales; family Lachnospiraceae; genus COE1. The sequence goes on along the minus strand of VSNO01000039.1, from coordinate 22,550 downwards.
CCGCAAATAAGCCCGTCATAATAACACCAACTTTAATAAACTGAACAAAAATATAGCTTCCGGGCAGAGTCGCAATGATTGTCTGGTTTTGAATTGAAGCCATAACATAGAAAATCATTACGGACAAAACATTTGTCAGAAAAAACGGATAATATACAGGCTTGTTTTTTTTAATATTTGAAACCGCAAGCCGGATATAAAAGTTACGCATATAATCCCTCCTTTTGCAAAAGGATTTTCAGATTATCAGAAATCTTTTCTTGAAAGGTTTCATTATCCATATTTCCACGATACAGTTGATTAAAAAGCTGTCCGTCACGGATAAATAAAACACGCCCTGCGTAACAGGCAGTTTTAACGCTATGCGTTACGACAAGGATAGTCTGTCCCTTTTGGTGTATGTCTGTAAACATTTTCATAACCTGTGCAGAAGAACGGGAATCCAAAGCTCCCGTAGGTTCATCTGCAAGAACAAGTTTAGGTGCAGTAATTAACGCACGGGCAATAGCCGCCCTTTGTTTTTGACCTCCCGATACTTCATACGGGTACTTTTCTAAAATATCGGAAATCCTAAGCTGCCCTGCCAACGGTTCTAAACGGCTTTCCATTTGCTTCTTTGCAGTATTGGAAAGCACAAGAGGGAGATAGATATTGTCCCGCAGGGAGAAATTGTCTAACAGGTTAAAGTCTTGAAAGACAAACCCTAAATTCTCGCGCCGGAACCGTGAAATATTGCTATCCTTGATTTGCGTAATATCTTTTCCGGCAAGTAAAATCTTTCCCTCGGTAGGACGGTCTAATGCAGCTAAAAGATTGAGTAGCGTTGTTTTCCCGGAACCGCTTTCGCCCATGACTGCAATAAACTCACCCTGTTCCACGCTGAATGAGACATCTTTTAATGCTTCTACCTGATTACCGCCAAACCGGCTGTTATAAATTTTCCGCAGATGTTCCACCATCAGCAGGGTATCGTTTTGAATATTCATATGCATGTTCCTTTCATTCTGTTTTTTAGTCGAATTTCTATGACTCAAAAATGCAGGCATTTTCTTTCGTTGAATTAGAATATCTGCTTTGCATAATTTCTGATTCATATTATAAAAACAGCAGGAAGTGTCTGCCATAGATTTATGTGACATTTCCTGCCTTAACCTTACATCCGTTGTAAGGTTGCTAATCCGCAACGGAAAAATCATCTGACGGAAGATGGATTGTTACCGTTGTTCCCTTATTCACTTGTGATGAAACAGTAATTGTATATCCTAACAAAAGTGATACCTTTTTGCACATATACAGCCCACAGCCCGTAGACTTTTGATGAATACGCCCATTGAAACCTGTATATCCTTTTTCAAACAGGCGGGGTAAATCCTCCGCAGCTATCCCTATACCAGTATCGCTGACACAGATCTGCAATGGGGCTGGCTGGTATATTGCAATACCGCCCTGTTCCGTATACTTTGCTGCATTGGAAACTAGCTGTTCCAAAATAAATAACATCCATTTTTTATCCGTGAGAACTGTGCCGCTCAAATTATGCAAGTCAATCCTTAAACGTTTTGCAATCAAAACAACAGAATGTTTTTTTACCGCCTCCTGTGCCAGGGGCAGCAACTCCACTTGCTCTAGGCACAAATCGGAATGCCGGTCTTCCAACTGCAGATACTTTAGCGCCATATCTATATACCGCGATATCTGTAACAATTCTGTTTTCCACTTAGACGGGGTGGCGTCACCTGTCTGTAACATCAAATCCATAGAATAGACGGGGGTCTTTATCTGGTGCGTCCAGAGCGTGTAGTAATCGTCCCTCTCTGCATTTATTTCCCGTTGTTTGGCACGTTCGACCTGCCATGCCTGTATCATCTTTCCGATGACCTGCTGGTAACTTTTTTCTAAAAGCGTATCAGCCTCCGGCAGGTCAGGCATAACAGGCACTCCGGATTGTTCTATCTTTTTCAGCCGTTCGCAATTCCAGTATGTCCGGCGCAAATCCCGGACTGCAAAAGGCAGAACAAACAGGATGAGCAGGAATGTTGTGTACAGGATTGGTTCCATGCGTACATCATAAAGAAAATACATAAAAAAGTTACATACAATCAACCCGCCAAACACGATCACCATTTTATATTTATCTTTCATATATTGAATCAGAAAACGCTTTTTATCCAACCTGATAACCCATTCCTTTCCGGGTGATAATAAAATCCTCAAGCCCGATCCTGCTTAATTTGTTCCGCACCCTCGTTATATTTACCGTCAGCGTATTATCATCAACAAAAGTATTATCGTTCCACAATGCCTGCATGAGGTCATCACGGGACACGCTCTTCCCACTGTGGGTCATAAGCTCTTTTAGGATAATAAAATCATTACGCGACAGTTCCAGCACAGTTCCATTGTATTGCAGTTTTGCATTATCCAAGTCCAATACCACATCACCGCAGGCAACTACATTCATTGCCCCCTGGAAATCATAAGTCCGCCGCAAAAGGGAATTGATCTTTGCAAGCAGGAAATTAAGGTCAAAGGGCTTTACCACAAAATCATCTCCGCCCATATTCATTGCTAAAATCATGTTCAGATTATCGCTGATTGAAGAAATAAAGATGATCGGGACTTTTGAAACCTTCCTTATTTCTTCACACCAATGATAGCCATTATAATGAGGAAGCGTGATATCCAATAAAACAATCTCCGGCTTAAACCTGATAAACTGCTCTGTTATCTTGCTGAAATCTTTTAGATATTCACATTGAAACCCCCACGTGCTTAAAAAACTGCTAATGGATTGTGCCGCGCCTAGATCATCTTCTATAATTAACACTTTGTACTGCGTCATTATCGTGCCTCCTGTTTTTCATTTTAATGTAAGCGTCATGCCTTATATATTCCGCTAAAAAATACAAAACTGAATTTCCCACCACTTCATCTCCCTGATCGTGCCAGCCATTCCCCCTGAAGGGCTCCACTGTCGCTGCATATAGGATTTCAGATTTTCGGTGCTTTTCTTATTAACTTCATAGACTGTTTCCTATTACTTCGGCAGAATGCCAGTCCTTCTAAAGCAAATACACTCTCTGAATTATACCACAATATTTTCTATTTTTTACCCACCAGCACGAAATGACTATTTTCTGGGAATGAAAAGCACCAAAGCGGTTACACAGGTAGCCCTTTCCCCTGATTTATTACATACCTATTTACCGTGGTCACAGCATTGCAGACACCTTGCATATTGGATCTGCCGAAAGCTAAACCTCCTTTATAAAATTCGACAATACCGCCAAATTTCAACAGCATTTGCATACAAACAGGCGAAACTCCAAACTATCACGCAAAACCCTATACTTTCACGCAAAACTCATACTATCACGCAAAAGTCAGCAGTTTTGCGTGATAGTATACTTCCATCCCCAATCGCCATATTCACAGCGGTCTCCCCAAACGCAAAAAAGAGGAGCCCACCAGCCACCCCGGTGAACCCCTCCAAGCTCAAAATCCCTTGATTTCAAGCCATTTCTCTTTACTTTTGCCTGCGAGTACGAAAATTCCTATGGCATCAATTATTGATAGCCGCCTGTGCCGCTGCCAGTCTTGCGATAGGCACTCTGAACGGTGAGCAGGACACATAATCAAGACCGATCTTATGGCAGAACTCCACAGACGCGGGATCTCCGCCATGCTCGCCGCAGATGCCTACATGAAGATTCGGATTAACAGGCTTGCCGAGTTTCAGAGACAGCTCCATCAGCTTGCCTACACCGATCTGGTCGAGTTTTGCAAACGGATCGTTCTCGAAGATCTTTGTATCATAGTAAGCATTCAGGAATTTGCCTGCGTCGTCTCTTGAGAAGCCGAATGTCATCTGTGTCAGGTCGTTTGTACCGAAGCAGAAGAAGTCAGCTTCCTTAGCGATCTCCTCTGCTGTGAGCGCCGCTCTCGGAATCTCGATCATCGTACCTACTTCGTACTCTAACTTAACACCCGCTGCCGCGATCTCAGCATCTGCAGTCTCTACCACTACCTTCTTTACAAATGCGAGCTCTTTCACTTCACATACAAGCGGGATCATGATCTCCGGTTTCACATTCCAGTCAGCATGCTCCTTCTGAACCTCAAGCGCCGCACGGATCACAGCCTTTGTCTGCATTTTAGCAATCTCAGGATACGTTACAGCGAGACGGCATCCCCTGTGACCCATCATCGGGTTGAACTCATGCAGGGAAGCGATAATGTTCTTGATGTCCTCCACGGACTTGCCCTGTGCATTTGCAAGCTTCTCGATGTCAGCTTCCTCAGTCGGAACAAACTCATGAAGAGGCGGATCAAGGAATCTGATCGTCACAGGATTTCCCTCCAGAGCCTCATACAGCGCCTTGAAGTCGCTCTGCTGGTAAGGAAGGATCTTGTCCAGTGCAGCTTCCCTCTCCTCAACGGTGTCGGAGCAGATCATCTCGCGGAATGCTGCGATCCTGCTCTCCTCGAAGAACATGTGCTCTGTACGGCAGAGGCCAATACCCTCTGCACCGAGCTCTCTCGCCTTCTTTGCGTCTGCCGGTGTATCTGCATTTGTTCTGACCTTCAGTGTTCTATACTTGTCAGCCCATGCCATAACTCTGCCGAACTCGCCAGCGATCTGTGCATCGACTGTCGGGATCTGACCATCATAGATATTTCCTGTTGTACCATCGATCGAGATGTAATCTCCCTCATGATATTCTTTTCCTGCCAGTGTGAACTTCTTGTTCTCCTCGTCCATAGCGATATCGCCGCATCCGGATACACAGCATGTACCCATACCACGTGCAACTACAGCTGCATGGGATGTCATACCGCCACGTACTGTGAGGATACCCTGGGAAACCTTCATACCTGTGATATCTTCCGGAGAGGTCTCAAGACGTACAAGGACAACCTTCTCGCCCCTTGCGTTCCAGTTCTCAGCGTCCTCTGCCGTGAACACGATCTTGCCGCACGCAGCGCCCGGTGACGCGCCAAGTCCCTTACCAGCCGGTGTAGCAGCCTTCAGCGCTGCTGCATCAAACTGAGGATGCAGTAATGTGTCAAGGTTACGAGGATCGATCATGACAACAGCCTCTGCCTCTGTCTTGTGTCCCTCATCTACCAGATCGCAGGCAATCTTCAGTGCGGCCTGTGCTGTTCTCTTACCATTGCGGCACTGTAACATATACAGCTTCTTATTCTCAACAGTGAACTCCATATCCTGCATATCGTGATAATGGTTCTCGAGAGTCTCACAAACCTTGATGAACTCTTCGTATGCCTCAGGGAACTCCTGCTCCATCTGTGCGATCGGCATCGGTGTACGGACACCGGCAACAACGTCCTCGCCCTGTGCGTTCTTTAAGAACTCACCCATGAGCTTCTTCTCGCCTGTAGCCGGATCACGCGTAAACGCAACACCTGTACCGGACTCGTTGTTCAGGTTGCCAAATACCATCGGCATTACGTTAACAGCTGTACCCCATGAATAAGGGATATCGTTGTCGCGGCGGTAAACGTTTGCACGAGGGTTGTCCCATGAGCGGAATACAGCCTCGATCGCAAGCTTTAACTGCTCTACAGGATCGGAAGGGAAATCCTTGCCGAGCTGGTTCTTGTACTCAGCCTTGAACTGCTCTGCCAGCGTCTTGAGATCCGCCGCTGTGAGGTCTACGTCGAACTGAACGCCCTTCTCCTCTTTCATCTTGTCGATCAGCTGCTCAAAATACTTCTTGCCGACTTCCATGACAACGTCTGAGAACATCTGGATAAAACGTCTGTAAGAGTCATATACGAAGCGCTCGAATGCGGGATCCGGATTGCCCTTGATCATCGCCCCGACAACTTCGTCATTTAAACCAAGATTCAAGATGGTATCCATCATACCGGGCATAGATGCACGTGCGCCTGAACGAACAGACACGAGCAGAGGATTCTTCAGATCGCCGAATTTCTTTCCGTTCACTCTCTCCATCTCTGCAACGCCGTCCATAACCTGCGCCATGATCTCGTCGTTGATCTTACGTCCGTCTTCATAATACTGTGTACAAGCCTCTGTCGTGATCGTGAAGCCCTGTGGTACAGGCAGTCCGATGCTTGTCATCTCCGCAAGGTTCGCACCCTTGCCGCCGAGAAGATTACGCATGCTCATGTCGCCTTCTTTAAATGAATATACCCACTTTTTACTCATCTTTTTTCTCCTTTACTGAATATGGTTACTTTACATTGGTGCCGATGCCCTGTCTAAAATCAGGTCTGATAACCGCAATGGCACACTGCATGTAATAAATGATAAACATAATATGGTTAATTGTCAAGAATTTATCAAGGAAAATTTTTAAAAATTTGCTATTTTCTTCCTGTTTCTACAGCCTGATGATCTTTCGCTCTTCCCTGTCATAAAAATACAGGGAATAAGAGAGGATTTCCTCTGTGCTCACCTGTGTGTCATTGATCTCCCGGATCATGCTTTTGATCTCCTCACTTTCTCCATCGTGCCCTGCCGGCAGGAGCAGCACTTCGTGGACAGATGACGGTATGATGTAAAAACTGCTGCCGATCGCCTCCGCAAAATCCCGGACCAGATCGGGATACAGGATGCAGACCGCGCCCTCTACCCTGTTCTTGTTGCTCAGCACATACATCGGAACGCTGTCCGGGAATTCTTCCGCAAGATCCTCACTGTCAGCATTTTCAGGATCTTCCTCCCTCATGATCTCGCACAGGACATCCGCCATGCTCTTGATCTCATATTCCTGAAGCCGCTGTGTGTTCTCTTTCGCCGCCTGGTACAGATTTTCCACCGACACGTCCCACAGCTTCATGTGGACGTTATGGATGAGGATCGAAGCTGTGCCAAACTCCTCCTGTGCGACCATGCACTGAAAAACGATCGACAGATCGAGAAACTCTATGTGCGGAACATCCTCGAGCAGTTCCCTGTTCTTCTCTGTATTGACAAGCTTGTAGATTATGCGCTGCTGTACACTCTCATAATTCAGAAAATACCGCATATCCACGCTCTGGTTGACCTTGTTCCTGTGATATGTATCCATCACATCATTGACGACATTGACAAGCGTCGCCCTGCCGTTTGCGTACTCTTCATAATAATTATTCAGATAGATGGTCGGCGAGATGTTGCTGTCATCCTGCATCACTGTAAGTCCTCTGAGCACGACGCCATTATTCTTCCGGACATCGTTGAGCCTCACACGATAATTGTCACCTGTCCTCCGTTCCACTTCTTCCCTGACTAATGTCGTAAAATTCATAAATTCCATTCTGACCTGTACTCCTTTTCATTCTCTTTCTGATGTATCCCCCTCCTCTGCCGTTGTCTTTTGTAACGCAAAAAGACAACAAGAAAAACGTATTAAAAACGTCTTTTTCTCATTGTCTTGTCCTTTCAGATCGATATACGATAACAGATCATACCCTTGACAGATACTCTCCCGTCCTGGTGTCGATCTTGATCACATCATTCGTCTCTACAAACAGCGGAACTGCCACTGTCGCACCTGTCTCAACTGTAGCGGGCTTTGTCGCACCTGTAGCCGTGTCTCCCTTGAAACCAGGCTCCGTGTCTGTGATCGTCAGTTCCACAAACAGAGGCGGCTCGATCGCAAATACATTGCCATTGTGTGAGCACACCTTGACCATCTCATTCTCTTTCACGAATTTGAGCGTGTCGCCCACCTTGTCCGAATTGAGACCGATCTGTTCATAGTTCTCTGTATCCATAAAATAGAATAAATCTCCATCTGCGTATAAGTACTGCATCTCTTTCCTGTCAATACGCGCCTGCGGGCACTTCTCGGTCGGTCTGAAGGTCTTCTCCACAACGCCACCGCTGATAATGTTCTTAAGCTTTGTCCTGACAAAGGCCGCTCCCTTACCAGGCTTTACATGCTGGAACTCGATGATCTGATAGATGCTGTTCTCATACTCTATCGTAATGCCATTTCTGAAATCTCCTGCTGATATCATAAAAACTATTCCTCCTACTATTCACTTTTCACGTTTACAATCCGTTAACCATTTTATAACAAAATCAACAATATTTCAACCATTATTTTTGACATTTCGCGATCACAAGATCAATCGCCATCAGATATCCGTCCAGACCATGTCCGTAAATCTGATGGTCGCACACCTCCTTTGTGACAGAAACGCGCCGGAATTCCTCCCGTTTCGTGATATCTGAAATATGGATCTCCACCTTGGGGACCGTGATGCTGGCAAGCGCATCGCGGATCGCATACGAGTAGTGCGTAAATGCGCCCGGATTGATGACAATGCCCTCTGTGCCGTCAAAATAAGACTCCTGGATCCTGTCGATGATGGCGCCCTCATGGTTGGACTGGAAGCACTCGATCTCACAACCAGCCTCCCGTGCCCTGTCCTGTATCATGTTGACAAGATAGTTGTAATCCTGTGTGCCATAGATACCCTTTTCACGGATTCCAAGAAAATTCAGATTGGGTCCGTTTATCACTAAAATCTTCATTTTGCCGTGCTCCTCCTCAGCAAATCTTTATTGGATGCGTTCATGGCAGGACTGATTTTCAGTATTTCCGCTGCTGCCTCCGACTGTATCAGCTCATCTACGTCCACTGTGAACACTGCACCTTCCTTATATAAAGGCTCCCGCACCGCGATCATCTCCCCGATCCGCCCCATAGGGTCTTCGCACTGCAGGAGCGGCCTCGTCGTGTCCCCTTTGATCCTGTTATAGATCGTTTCCGGACATGCTTTCAGATACACAACGGTACCAAGCTGTGACAGGAGCTGCCGGTTCTCCTTCCTCAGAGGCATTCCGCCGCCTGTCGAGATGACCAGATGCTCCTTTTTTTCAGCGACCAGCTGTCTGAGCAGCGCCGTCTCCATATCCCGGAACGCCTGCTCTCCCTCCTCGGCAAAGATCTCACTGATGCTTCTGTGCTGCTGTTCCACGATCATCTCGTCCGTATCGACAAAAGTGTAATGAGTCATTTTTGCAACATTTCTGCCAACCGTCGTCTTGCCGCTCCCCATATAACCTGTCAGAATGATATTTTCCATGAAAATCTCCTATATGTTCTATGCACGTCCTGTCTGCCGATGCCGTCTGTCAGCGGTCCCTCACCTGACTACAGAGCCGCTCGTATGCCCGATCCGCGATCTCCTTTGCCACCCTGCAGCCGCTCCACAGCTCAAAAGCCTCGATCCCCTGGTACAGAAGCATCTTGAGGCCGTTGAACGCCATTCCGCCATTGTCTGTAACATTCTTCATAAACTTCGTCTCCCACGGCGTGTAGATCAGGTCATAGCCAAACTTCACATAATGATAAAAGTCGCCGTCATCTATGACCACATCGTCTACATTGGGCGCAAGTCCGACGCTGGTGCACTGGATCACGACATACCGGTTCTCTGCCCCTGTCAGAAGGTCTTTGTAATCAGAGAGCGCCATCGCCGTCACACAGTCCTGCCCATTCCTGCCGAACTGCCTGTTGACCTCCATCGCCACGGCATCCGCTTTCGCCGTACTGCGGTTTAACAGATACACCTTTCCGGCGCCGTGTTCCGCACACATAAATGTGACAGCGCGCCCTACTCCGCCCGCGCCAAGGATGATGACCTCCTCATCTCTGAGCGGGATCCCTTCCTCGTTCATGGCACGCGCCAGACCGATCGTATCAGTATTGTAGCCGATGAATCCCTCCCGGTCTGTATCTATGTCGCGCACAAGGGTGTTGACAGCGCCCAGCGTCTCCGCACGGGCATCCGTCTTTGTCAGATACGGGATCACGGCATTTTTGTACGGCACAGTGACGTTCATCCCCTGGATATTTAACCCGTAAGCGCCCTTCAGGGCTGCCTCCAGCTGCCCCTCTGCCACATGAAACGGCACATATACCATATCGATTCCTGATGCCTCCGCAAAAATGCCGTGTATAAGCGGTGACATGGTGTGTTCTACCGGATCGCCTATGATTCCGTATACTTTTGTTTTTCCATTGATCTGCATCATCATTCCCCCATTTACATTGATAGCCGCCCGGAATTGAAGAAGTTTTATTTTTTCTTATTCATATACCTTCGATAGCTGATCAGCACAATTTTTTCCAGATAGCGCTTTAAGACGATCTGTATCTCCTCCTTTGGGTGGATCGGCTTTACCAGGATCGAATGGATCCCCGCTTTGTTCGCCCCCCACACATCAGTGAAGATCTGGTCGCCCACAAACAGCGTATTCTTCTCGTCAGTCCCCATGTCCTTCATCGCCTGCCTGTACTTTGCCGGGTTGGGTTTTCCCGCCTTGTAGATGTACGGGGCATCCACCGCGTCGCAGAACATCTTCACGCGCGGCTCTTTATTGTTGGAGAGCATCGTGACCTGATAGCCTGTATCTCTCAGGCGTTTGAACAGGGCGACCGCACGCTCGTCCGCCGGCAGTCCGTGCGGCACCAGCGTATTATCGATATCAAAGATGATCCCCCTGTAACCCTGCCTGTACTTTTCCTCGAAATCGATCAGATATGTGGAATCCAGGTATTCGTCCGGATAAAAACACTGCAGCATTTACTCATACCTCCATCTAGAGATGTCCCTTCCCCTGTCACAGATTCGCCGCCTCGAGCAGAAGCCGCGTGTAATCCGTCGACGGATTCCCGTAGATCTCCTCGACTTTCCCCTGCTCGAGTATCTCCCCGTTTTTCATGATGATCACCCGGTCGCACATCTGGTACACGACGCGCAGGTCATGCGATATGAAGAGAATGGAGATCCCGAGCTCTTTGTGGAGCTTTAATAAAAGCCGGATGATCTGCGCCTGGATCGTCACGTCGAGCGCTGACACCGGCTCGTCCGCGATCAGAAAATCCGTGCCGCACAACAGCGCCGCCGCGATCGCAACGCGCTGCCTCTGACCGCCGGAAAGCTCCGCGGGATAGTGTTCCTTCAGCTTCACGTCAAGTCCCACGCGCCCGAGCATCCGGTCAACTTGTCCGATGCGCTCTTCCTTTGACAGGTTCGCCTTTCCCCTATCCATACGCGCTCTCATGCGGAGCGGCTCCTCCAGGATCCAGCCGATCTTCTTGGCGGGATTGAGCGAGCTGTACGGATCCTGAAAGACCATCTGCGGATTCGGGCAGTCGAGCGTGATCTCGCCGTCGTACTGCTTCTGCATGCCGAGTATCGCCTTTGCAAGCGATGTCTTTCCGCAGCCGCTCTCACCGACCAGTCCCAGCACCTCTCCTTTTTTCATGGAAAAGCTCACATTTTTCAGGACATGCTGCAGGCTTCTTTCCGAATTTCCCCGGATCCGGCTCATCAGATTTTGCTTGTTTGTGTAATATACATTCAGATCCCTTACATTCAATATCTCTTTTTCCATGCCAACCTCCGTACTGTATGCACCATCTTTTCACAGCCGTTTCGTAAAACAGATGATCCTGTTTGCCTCCGTGAAATTCATCGCCATATGAAAACGAAGGCTGCCAGCATTATCGATCTCGCAGTCGCTGGCAAATTCCGTGCATCCTTTTTCTCTTGCCCATGACTCGCATGCACCCAGCAGTTCCCTAGCATATCCCCTGTTGCGGCAGTTTTCACTGACAAAGATCCCCTCCAGGTAGCCGACAGGCGTCGTCTCTGTCCCCTCCACATAATCATGCCGCAGCTGGCACTGCGCAAAACCGACAGGAATGTCATTTTCGTATTTGAGAAATATCTGCGCATCGTCCCTGGAAAGGATCTTCACAAACTCATCTGCAAGATCCTCAACCGCATGACTGTCCCACATGAGGATTGCCATACCAGCGATCGTCTGCGCATCGTTTTTTGTAGCCTCTCGTATCATCCTGGTCCCTCCGGATTCCACTGATTTTTTCAACTGATCTTTTCCAGTTTCGGTATCGCGCTGATCAGCTCTCTCGTGTAATCTTCTTTCGGGTGATAGAATATGTCCTGCGTCACGCCTGCCTCCACCATATTTCCGTCATGCATCACGATGATGCGGTGGCACAGTCGTTTCACCAGACTCAGATCGTGTGATATGAACAGTACCGCCATATTTTTCTCCTGATTCAGCCGCTGCAGCAGTTTCACGATCTGCAGCTGGATCGTCACGTCGAGCGCTGTCGTCGGCTCATCCGCGATCAGAAGCTTTGGCTCGCAGATCATCGCAGAAGCGATCATCACGCGCTGGCGCATGCCGCCGGAAAGCTCATGCGGATATTTCCTGTACACAAGCTCCGGGTCGTCAAGCTCCACATCCTCCAGCGCCCTGATCACGCGCTGATACCGCTCCTGCTTTGTCATCTCTGGCCGATGTATGCGAAGGCTCTCCTCCACCTGCCAGCCGATGCGCTTAACCGGGTTTAATGACGTCATGGGTTCCTGAAAGACGATACCGATATCATTTCCCTGAATCTGCCGGAGTGTTCCTCGGTCCGCGTGCAGAAGCTCCTTTCCCTCAAACAGGATCTTTCCTTCCATCTCCATGTCATGGCGCGTCAGAAGCCCTGCGATCGCCATCGCTGTCATGGACTTGCCCGAACCGGACTCCCCGACGATCCCAAGGATCTCGCCCTGATGCAGTTCCATATTCAGATGATTCACGACGCGCTCCGGCACATCATGGTCATGAAATTCTATGTTCAGCTGTTCTACCTGCAATAATATATTGTCCATCTGTCCCTTTCGCTTTCTTATTGATATGCTCTTTATTGTAGCACAGCATCCGCAAAAAAGCTATTTCTTTTTTTGACCAGGATCAACCGGATCAGTACGACACCTGTATACTCCCCATATTGGTGCTGACCGAAAGCTTCCCGGCATCGCCGGACTGATGGTACTGCGTACCCTCGCTGTGACCGTTGACATGTATGCTGCCGAGATCTGCCCCCAGCTCCATATCATACCTGTCAAGTGTCTGCGCGGCATCGACCGACACGCCTCCCATCGCCGCCGTGATGTCCAGACTGGCAAATGTACAGTCGTCTATTTCGATCTCACCCATGTCATTATCCACCTCGGCATCGCCAAGATCCGTGTCGCTGACAGTGATCCCGCCCATATTCGTCATCAAATCGGATTTGTCAAAATCACATTTTTTTACAGTACAGTTTCCCATATTGCTCTGCAGCTCGCATGCCGATGCGGCTATCCCTTCCAGCTGGATACTTCCCAGCGCCGTATGCACATCGATCACATCCATCGGGGTCTGCTCTGGTATCGTCAGTATCAAGCTGCAATGCGCATTGTTGACTCCCCACCTTTGATTCCAATATGTTCTCTGCCTGATGGTCAGCGTGCCATTTTTTACTTCATACACCGGCTCCAGTCCCTCTGCGTACTCACAGCTCAGATCAAAACGCTCTCCCGCCGTGACTGTCACGTCCATCAGATTTACATCCACCCTGAGCGTATCGAACGCCTCCAGACCTGACTCCATATTTTCGATCCCGCCGCGCCCAAAAAAGCCGGTCCCATGTCCGAAAATGTGATGAAAGGTGCCTCCGATCACACAACAGACTGTGACGATCGTGATCATCGCGATCCATACATTTCTTTTCATTATCATAACTCCTCTCTACAACGCTTTAAGCATCTGCTGCACCAGCGCAGCGATCACCCACACGATCCATGTGATATGCCAGTCAAAGCTCAGAAAACTCCAGCACAGATAGATGCATGTCACTGTCGGCCAGTAGACCGACATGATCTGTGATATCGTTTCATTTTTGTATGTCACCTGTTTCTGTGATGGGACAAAACTGCCCCCCATGGTGTCCCGCTTATTTAGTGAGAGAATCACCGTAAACCCAGCGTTCACATTTCCCGATACCACAAGCAGAAATACGCCGATGCCGACAAACACAAACATCAGCACCACCCCAAAACCGCTGCTCCAGCCAAACAGACTGTCGACAACGATCACCGGAAGCACGCTCAATATGCACAGAATGACACCGATCGTGTTCATCATCGAGCGTGTCACGCGAAAGCTCTCTCTCCGGTTATGCACATACTCTGCCGTCGCAAAATCCACACTGCAAGCCCTCTCCCTGAAAAACTTCCATTTCCCCATGACAAAGTTTGAAAACATAAATAAGCCGACAGCAGCCGCGATCGCTATAAACATAAAACTCGTGGCAAGAACGATCCTGACATGCCATCCCCCGCCAAAATGTACCAGATAACCGCAGACACTGATGATGCACAGAAACACGCCGAGTGCGACGGCATACGCCGAGCGCGTCCTGTCATGAAGGTAATCTTTGACCTCCGCGAGCGTCACGCTCCGAAATCCTCCAGCTGTTTTCTGGTTCTCCTGTATCACAAAACTGCTGATGCCGAGCTCCTCCGCGAGCTCATCGAGATTTCCAAACTCGGAGATCACGATGCCGACCGCCTCGTTCTCGGTCTTTCCATCCGTGATGAGTTCCGTATATTTGTCCTCCATCATCTGCAGCAGCTCATTTTTTGCCTTCTGCATTTCAAATGTGTTGGGAAGACTGGCAAACATCGTCTCCAGATAATTCCTGATCGTCTCCATACTCCTACATACCTCCATCCTGCCTGATAAACTTTTCCACAACCTCCTTGGTCAGTGTCCACTCCGCACACTTCTCACGGTAATACTGCCTGCCCTGTTCGGTGATCCTGTAATAGGTCCTGCGCTTTCCATTCACCATGTCGCTGTCGGCAAAGGATTCGACAAAACCATTTTTTTCCAGCCGTGTAAAGGCAGAATAGAGCGTTGTCTCCTTGATCGCATACTTTTCCTCCGACAGATTCCTGATCCGCTTCGAAATCTCATACCCATACGACGGCTCATCCCACAGCAGATACAGGATCATCGTATCATTGTATCCACGTATGATATCGCTGCTGATACTGCTCATGAAAAACCTCCTTCCTTATCTACGACAGGCAGAGCAACGATTATCGTTGCTACGATTATCATTGCTACGTCTATCGTAGTATCAGCATAGCACAAGAACATGCGCCTGTCAATACAAAAAAGGGAAATCACCTGAAAACAGGTGATTTCCCTTTTTTCGCTACTCCTCCAGCACAAATTCCGCCCCATTCTCCGTCCCGCTGGAATTTCCGACATATACCCGGAACGCTCCGGGTTCACTCACATAATTCATATGGATATCATGAAAGCGCAGCATATTCTCCGCGATCTCGAAGCTGACCTCCTTCTCCTCGCCCGGGTCGAGATGAACCTTGCAAAAACCCCTGAGCTCCCGCACAGGGCGCGCCACGCTCGCGTGCACATCCGTCAGGTACATCTGTACCACCTCGCTGCCGCTCACCGTTCCGGTATTTTTCACAGTCACGGACACACGCAGCCTGTCCGTCCGTCTCATCTGCTGTGCGTCAAGCTGCACAGGTCCGATCTCAAACGTGGTGTAGGACAATCCATATCCAAAAGGATAGAGCGGTCTGTTTGGAATATCCAGATAGCGGGAGACGTACTGATCCTCCATGCCTTCTGTATACGGGCGTCCTGTCCGGAACTGCCCGTAGAATACCGGAACCTGCCCCACACAGTACGGGAAACTCATAGAAAGCCTGCCCGACGGATTCACATCGCCGAACAGCACATCCGCAATGGCATTTCCGCCCTCCGTTCCCGGCATCCAGACCGCGAGCACCGCCGCCGCGCGCTCGCTGATCTCCCGGATATCGAGCGGTCTGCCGCTGAAAAGAACGACGACAACGTTTCTGTTCACTGCGCAGACCTGCCGGAACAGCTCCATCTGACAGGCTGGAAGTGTGATATCGGCGCGGCTGGCCGCCTCCCCGGACTGCCAGCGGTGCTCGCCCAGCGCCAGCACGACCTTGTCCGCCCTCTTTGCCAGCTCCACCGCCTCCTGCAGAAGCTTTCCGGCTGGCTTATCTGACTCGCAGGCGTTCTCCGATCTGCCAAAATCCTCTGATAACAGGCAGCCCTCTGCAAAATGCGCCTGTATGTCACCTCTGTTTTTTATGCCCTGCTCTATGGTAACTGTCGTCTCCGGCGTGCCGAACATCGACCACGCACCGTATATCTCCCCGTTTGCCGCATAAGGACCTATATAAGCCGTCCTTTCGCCCGCAAGCGGCAGCATGCCGTCATTTTTCAGCAGCACGAACGACTCCGCCGCCATCCGCCGGGCAGTCTGCCTGTGTGCGGCGCAGAGCGCGAGTTCCTGCTCCTGCGCTTCATCCGCGTCCTTATATGGATTCTCGAACAATCCAAGATCATTTTTGAGCTTCAGGATGCGCAGCACTGCCTCGTCGATTAGCGTCCCGCTGACCGCACCGGACGCCACCAGCCTGTTCAGATGCCTGCAGTAGCAGTTTGTCATCATGTCAATGTCCACGCCGGCTTCCAGCGCAAGCCGCGCCGCCTCCTCCTGATCCTGCGCCACGCCGTGGCTGCACAGCTCCCCGATCGCCGCCCAGTCGGAGATCAGCACCCCCTCAAATCCCATCTCACCGCGCAGGATATCCCGCATCAGCCAGCGGTTTGCGGAGGATGGCACCCTGTCGAGCGTGTTGAAGCTGGTCATCACAGTCGCCGCACCAGCGTCGACCGCCTCCTTGTACGCCGGAAGATAGTCGTCGCGCAGCGTGCGCTCCGAGAGCTCCACGGCATTGTAATCGCGCCCTGCCGTCGGCGCGCCGTACCCCGCAAAGTGTTTCACGCAGGCGGCGATCCGTCCCTTTTCCTTCAGGCTGCCATGTCCCTGATATCCTTCCACCATCGCCCTGGCAAAGCGTCCGTTCAGCCATGCGTCCTCACCTGTGGACTCCATCACGCGTCCCCACCGCGCATCCCGCACGAGGTCTGCCATCGGTGAAAATGTCAGGTGCAGTCCCGTCGCAGCCGACTCCCGCGCCGCGGCGGCCGCACCCTCCTCCACCAGCTCCGGGTCAAAGGTACAGCCCTGCGCGAGCGGGATCGGAAAGATCGTCCGGAAACCATTGATGATATCCGCCATAAAGATCAGGGGAATATGGTGCGGATGCTGCTCCATGTACTCCCTCTGTATCTTTTTTAACTGTTCTGCTCCCACCGAGCCCAGCACGCTGCCCGCCAGCCGGATCTCCTCCTGCGTGAATCCAACTGTGTTCGCGGGACCGGTGAGCACGCCGTCCTCCGTGTAAAACATGCCGCTCACCTGCAGCATCTGGCCGATCTTTTCCTCCAGGGACATGTCGTTCAATAACGATATCAATTTGTCCTGTTCCATTTTATATTCCTCCGAATGACCTGAATCTTGTCCGCCTCCGCCCCGTCCGGACAGAAGGGGTTCTCGCAGATATTTTTACCCGTCAAAAATGCATAGAACAGCGCACCTAACAGAAATCGTCCATAGATCATATGCATATGGAACCCGTCCCTGCACAGGCTCTGTTCTCCCCGCTCATAGCGAAAGCCCGCTTCCCCGCGCACTGCCTGTATCACATCCGCACTTGGGATCATGCGCACGCCAAGCTGCGCAGCCGCTTTCTGATAACAGTGCGACAGCGCCTCGTACATCTCCTGCTGGCTGCAGTGATAGCGCTCAAACGCCTCGTGGGTGCTGTCCTGCTCGTACGCCCAGGTCTTGTGCAGCAGAAGCTCCGCGCCGGGACAGCCATGCCGCAGATAGTCTGCCAGCCGGGACAGCCATGGCTCGTACGTCTCCCAGAGTCCGCTGTCGTGGCTTGCCTGCTGCATCAGGATATAGTCCCACGCCCCCTCCGAAAGCGCCTCCTCCAAGGATACCATCCGCCCGTCAAAATGCCCGTTGCACTGGTATTGATACACTTGTTCTCCAGAGTCGATGTTCTCACAGTGGCGCTGCAGGCTGCAGCCGCCTATGTAGAGATTGACCACTTTGCACGGCACGTCTGCAGCCGCACAGATATCATGCAAATAGTACAGCGCATCCTCACTGAAGCTGTTCCCCACCGCCAACAGCTGAAATTGTCTTCTTTCCATATAAATAATCCTCCATTACCGCAGCATCTTCACCGATCCGCGCTTCATGATCACAGAGTCGCACACAATATGCTGTGTCCGCTCCCCGTTCATCATGCCATGCAGCAGCGAGACCGCAGAGAGCGCCATCTCCGTCGCCGGCTGATACACGGTGTCGAGCGTCGGGTTGTAGAATTCTGCCATCTCGATGCCGTCAAACCCGATGACCGAGATGTCATCGGGGATCTGCCTGCCCATATTGAGCGCCGCCTTCGCCGCACCGATCGCAAGAACGTCAGAGAACGCAAACACGGCAGTCATATCCGGGTTGCGCTGCATCAACCCCTTCATGGCCTGAAATCCGGCACGGAAACCCATACCTATGGACGGTATCCCCGGCGCGATCAGTTTCTCATCCACCGGGATCCCGCTCTCCTCCAGCGCCCGGATATATCCCCGGTAGCGCAGAATGTTCGGTGTCACCACATTTTCCATATCCTTATACAAAAAACCGATCCTGCGGTGCCCCATCTCGATGAGATAGTTGGTCGCCCGATACCCCTCCAGCTCGTCATTGATCGTAACGCTCGAGTACAGCGTCGGATCCACATTCCCCTCAGAATTGACCGTGAGCAGCACACACGGGATCCCAAGCTGCCGAAACTTTGCCTCCGTGTAGGAGGAGTAGGAGCCGCCCATGATGATCAGCCCGCACAGATTGCGCTGCATCGATTCGCTGATGGCAAAATCCAGCTCGTCCGAATTTTCGTCCACATTCTGTATCAGCAGGGGATACCCCCTCGAAGCCACCTCCTGCTGAATGATCTCGATCATCTTTTCAAAAAAAGGATTCGAAATGTATTTCACGAACAATGCGATGTTCTCCGACTGTGTCAGTTTCAGATTCCGCGCATTGTTGTTTGGAATATAGTTGTATTCATTAATGACATCCATAACCTTTTTGCGCGTCTTCTCGCTCACATACCCCGTCTGATTGATCACACGGGAAACCGTGGCAATCCCCACGCCCGATAACCTTGCAATGTCCTTAATGTTGATATTCGCCATTTCTTCCTCCGATTTTCCCCCTACTCGTGCGCGACCCGTGCGCCGCACTAGCGGCATATTTCCTCTGCACGGGTCTGTGCATAAACAGGGCTGCATTCCTGCTGCAGCCCCGTCTTTGTCCCTTCACGGAAACGCTCTGCGCGATGTCCCGTGGTCTTACTGTTTCTTATTTAACAGGCGTAAAGGCCTGAAGCTGTGTCTTTAATTCTTCGATCACGGTGTCGATCCCCGCTGACTTTAACTGGTCCCTGTACTGCTGCAGCGCGGCATTCACATCATCCGTCTTGCCGAGCATCAGCTGGATGCCGAGTGTAGAGTTCACGTTGGAGATCGCAGACAGCTCCGCCTTCACATTGGCATCATCAAAGCTGAAACCTGTGTAGGGGTCATTGATATGATCCTCCTCCCACTCCGCGATCTTCTCATAACGGCTCGGATGCTCTACCTTGAGCGGGATCTTGAACTCCGTGTTGCTGAACGCCCACGCGGAGAATCCGCCGCCGTCCACATCCTCGCTGAAGGAAGCCGGCTTCTCCAGATAACCGTCCACGATCTCGTACTGGCGTCCCTCTATACCATTCTGCCACAATCTGTAGTACGATTCATCCGTCATGAACTTCTCGATCGCCATCAGACACCGCTCCGGATACTTGCAGTTCGCGTTGATGACCGTCAGATCCTGCGCCGGAGAGCTCTTGAGCACCTTGTCATTGTCCTGCGCAAAATACCACGCGTCGATATCCTGATCGGGGAGCTGTCCGTGGATCGCCGTAAAATTGCCCGTCCAGTCCGCCATATGCGTGATGTACGCACTGCTCTGCCCGTTCTTGTACATATCCTTGTCACCTGTGGAGGCAGACATGATATCCGTCGGCCAGTAGCCTTTCTTTGACCACTCATCCAGTTTGATGACGAACGCCTCAAACTCATCCGTGAAAGCAGGATGGACCACTGCCTGATAATCGTTGTAGTCCGTACACATCAGATACATCTCACTGGTCGCTATGCCCGGCGCAGGAACCCAGTTTCCGGTCATCCCTTCCAGCATATGATAAAAATCCATCGCAACCTCCGGGTTGCCGTTGATCGGATAGATCCCGTTCGCGACAGACGCATCACAGTACGCCTCCATGGACGCAAGGTCTGTCACCTCGTCGATCCCCCACGCCCTGCAGTTCGCCTTGTTGTAGACGAAGCCGTATGTATTGTAGCCTGCGCCAAGGCTTGGCACGCCGAAGATCCCCTCTGTGGTGGAAGCTGCCGCCCAGCCCGCATCATCGATCGCATTCTTCAACACCGGCGCGCAGCTGTCCAGAATTCCTGAAATATCATACAGGGATCCCTGTTTTGCCAGCGTATAAAAAGGAACTGCCGTGTTGATGGAAGCATACGCCATGTCAAATTCCTCGCCCGATGCCCAGAGCAGCGGATACTTTGTGTTGATATCGCCCCAGTCGATATACTTGACCTCGACAGACGTATTGATATCCGCCGTGAGCTTCGTGTTGATCTCCTTGAGAATGTCCTCGTTCGCCGCCCCCGGAGAGCCATATAAATAGAAGGTCAATGTGACATGCTCGGAGAGATCCGGACTTCCGGACTGCGCTGTACCTGCACTGGAAGCGCTGTCATTTGCCGCGCTCGAGGTGCCTGTGTCTGATGCATTTTGGGATGCGTTCTGATCAGCCGCCTTGTCACCGCCGCAGCCTGCCAGAAGTGTGCCAGCCATGGCTGCACACACGATCGTAGATGTAACTTTCCTTAATTTCTGCTTTCTTAATTTCATATTTTCCTCCTTATTTTATCAACCTTTACTGCAAAAGTAAAGGTAATTTTTTCCACTATCCTTTTACGCTGCCCACCGTCAGTCCGCTGACAAAGTATTTCTGCACGAACGGATAGAGCAGTATGATCGGTCCTGTCGTCAGCACGGCAGTCGCCATCTTCACAGACTGCGTGGGAACCATACCGGCATCGATCACATGCCCTGCGTTCGTCAGCGCCTCGATGCTCGTCTGGTTGATCATCTTCTGCAGATAATACTGCAGCGGATATTTGGATGCCGTGTCGATGTAAAGGCTGGCATTGTACCACTCATTCCAGTAGCCCAGCGCCAGGAACAGACCCACTGTCGCAAGCGACGGGATCGCGAGCGGCATGAAGATCTTAAGATAGATCGTAAACGGCCCTGCCCCGTCCATCGTCGCGGACTCGTACAGCTCATCCGGGATCGACTTCATAAAATTGCGCATCAGAAAGATCGACCACGCACTGACAAGTCCCGGCAGTATCATCGCCCAGATATTGTCCTTCAGGTTCAGATATCTGACATACAGGATATATGTAGGCACAAGCCCGCCTGAGAACAGCGTGGTAAAGTAGATCATAAACGAGAAGAACCCCCTGTACTTAAAATCCTTCCGGTTCAGCACATACCCCGCCATGGACATGATCACAAGTCCCAGGACCGTGCCGACAACAGTTATGAGTATCGTCGTCTTATACGCGTCCAGAAGCTTCTTTGGATTATCGAGCAGATACGTGTACGCCGCGGCTGTCCACTCCTTTGGGATCAGCTTGTACCCCTCGCTGACGATCTCCTTCTCTGTCATAAAAGAGGACGTGATCATCAGCGCAAACGGAAACAGGCACACTGCCGCAAACAATCCAACCACCACATAACATATTATGGAAAGCATCCTGTTGCTCTTACCCATCCTGATCCTGGTAGCGGGCATGCTCTCCTTCTTTCCCTGTCCCATACAGTTCCCTCCTTATCAAAACAGCGCACTCTCCGGCTCGACCTTCCGCACGATCAGGTTGATCACCATGACGAAGATCAGGCCGAATACCGACTGGTACAATCCTACCGCCGCACTGGAGGCAAAGTTGAACGACCCTACCAGGCTTCGGTATACATAAGTGTCAATGATGTCCGTCTGCCCGTAGAGCAGCGAATTCGTTCCGATGAGGTTGTAGAACAGGTCAAAGGAACCGCGCAGGATACCGCCCAGTCCAAACAGGACCAGCAGGATAAAGGTCGGCTTGAGCAGCGGCAGCGTCACATAGCGGATCCGCTGGAAGCGGCTCGCCCCATCGATGTAGCACGCCTCGTAGATCTCACTGCTGATACCGGTGATCGCCGCCATATAGACGATCATGCCGTAGCCGGTTGTCTTCCATATATAAAAGAACACAATGATATATTTCCATACGCCCGGCGTGGAGTAGAAGGAAATGCGCTCCATACCCAGATTTACCAGCAGCGAATTGATAAAGCCGTTGTCAAAATTAAAGAAATTGTAGGCAAACACGCCGACCACTACATAGGAAATAAAATGCGGGAGCAAAATGACGGACTGGGAGATCTTCTTGAAGATCTTATTCATGATCTCCGAGAGCATGATCGCCAGCACGATCTGGATCATATGGCTCATCAGCAGAAATACGCCATTGTAGAGCAGGGTATTTTTTGTGATCTTCACCAGATCCCCATTCCGGATCAGGAACTCGAAATTCTTGA
>VSNO01000038.1 GCA_009774375.1 Lachnospiraceae bacterium | reverse complement strand
GGTACATGGCTTTGACATCGCGAAGCGATTTTGCATGCTTGATGCTTGTAACAGGAAGCCAAAGGCTGAACTGTTACGATCAGTGGACACAGTAAGGAGTTCCTAACTTGACAAATGACTGATATGCACATACAATATTTATATGTAAAAGAATCGTTTTGCAGCCAAGGGGATTTTGACGATGAAAGGTGTATTCACTGCAAAGAAAAAAGACGGCACGATGTACTACCGCGCCTCCATTACCTATCGAAGAAAACATATCAGTCTGGGGGGATATGACACCATGCCTGCCGCAAACGCGGCATACCTGGAAGCTGACAGACTCTTAAACCAGGACCGTCCCAGCATCAGCCAGTATCAGGACAGTTCCCCCCTGCCTTTTGAAAAGTGGGTCATCCTCATCAACTTCCGCGACAACGGCATTTATTTCGGCACGCCTATCTATGCCCGTCCCCAATTCTTCTACTACTATCTGTCGCCTGTGGATGTACTGAAATTTGACATTGACGACCTGTTTTACTACTCCTCGCGCAAGATCATGAAGCGTGGCGATCACCTGTTCGTTGCCGATTACGGCATGCAGGTAAATATCCTGAACCGATACGGCATCCGAAGTTTTGCCGTCGCCGGAAAGGATTATCTCTTTTTAAACGATGACGACACTGATTTCCGCCATGAGAATATTGCGGTCATAAACCGCTATCAGGGCGTTTCCGAAGTCACCTACAGAGGAAGACAGCGCTACCGCGCACGCATCAATGTTCCCGGCTACTACGTGATCGGGCACTACCACAGCGAGATCGACGCCGCCATCGCCTACAACAAAGCGATCGATGTCCTGAAAAAAAGGGGGGTGACAAAAAATTACACCCCCAACTACATCGACGGATTATCCCCGTCTGTATACGCAGACATCTATTCCCGGCTCAAAATATCGGATAAGATCCTGAATTATACTGCACTGAAATAGGGATTCTATTTCGCATAGTCCTTAAAGCTCATGATCATCGTGGCATCGCCGCTGATCCCTTTGACACTGGCATCGGAATCGTACTGCCACATGCCAAACTCATACGGATACTCCGGCTCGTCACTGTCCTGTGCAAACCAGACATCGTAATCCTGCAGGTTCTCCATGTCCACCATCGTCAGAAGCCACTCTTTGTCGCCGTAGATCATCGGCTTATAACCCGCATCTTCCACCCTGTCCATAAATGCTTTTGCAACCTGTGTCCGGTCTGCCATGTCAAGCGCCTCGATCCGCGCCATGTCGTCATCGACAGTCTCCATGACAAACGCAACCGGATACTTTACACTGCTGCCAGATATGGCATCAAGCAGTTCATCTGCCTCCTCTCTTGCCTCAGCTTTGCTGACTGCCTGTGAGCAGAAATAGACGCCGATGTCGAGTCCCGCTTTCTTTGCCGCTTTGAGATTATCCTGGAAGTTCTCATCCGAAACGATATTTCCACTGCTGTAACCCCTGGCGCCAACCTTGAGCATGACAAAATCACAGCCTGCGCTCTTCAATTTGCCAAAATCTACATCCCCCTGATTTGCCGAGATGTCCACGCCGCATTTCGACACGAGTTTTCCATCCTCATAATAATTCATAAACGGCTTCTGATAAGTAAGTTTTGAGAGATCATATTTGTTCCGGGAGATATCCTCGTTGATATCGACCCATTCCTTGGTACCGTCCGCATGCTTTACCTGAATGCGCGTCTCTTCCTCTTCATCCTTCTCATCCTCTTCATCCTTCTTGTCCTCGTCCTTCTCCTGATCCTTTTTGGCTGTATCTTCCTTCTTATCCCCGTTGACATCTTCCCTGGCCGTCATGTCATAAACAGATGTCTTTCCATTGGACAGCTCATCTGCAGTCTGGGATTTTCCGGCACTGCCCGAAGTGTTCGACGAACCATCCACCACGGTCTCGCCCGTGGTCTGGTTTGTCACTGTGCCATTGTTCTTGTTTGATGATGTATTGTTTTTTTCACGTCCGGTGTCAGGAAGTGTCCAGATATCCAGATCATTTGACGTTAACTTGCTATCCTCGATCACATTCCCTGACGCGTTTGCATCCGACTTTTTGCCCGCCTCCGCCGCCTTGGCCTCCTTCTGTGCCAGCGCCGCAGCATATCCGCTTCCGTCCGACTTGGAACGCGACTGATTCGCCCAAAAAACCAGCGCCGTCACGCCAAGAATCACTGCTGACATGATCAATGCCATATACACATACGTGATCCTGGAACCCGATCCATGTTCCTCCTCATAATAATCGTCGTGCAGTTTCATATCAAAATCCTCCGTTTCTATAGATACAGATACATTCCCGATTTACAGACTTCTACATACAATCTCTTTAACAGATCATTCTTTGCACACGGATCCGTTAAGGATCTGCAGGAATACTGAAAGCCTTCTAATTTACATAACAAATTTACAAGGTACATTATATAGCATATTGCCGACAATTTCAATTATTTTCTGAATTAAATGCAAATTTTATAAAAATGCGTCAATTTCCAGATGGAAAAACAGTTGATCGTGTAGTAAAATGAAACAAAGAGATATTCTTGCATTTTATTAAGGAAGGAAAAGATCATGACTACCGAAAATAAAACACGCAGGATCAGCCAATATATTTTGATCCTATCCGCCATCTTCATGACAGGCTGTTCATCCCCGCGCTCCGTCTCCCCTGTCTCCCGGACAGGCTTTGCCTTTGACACCGTCGTTACCATCACGGTCTATGACATGGCCCAAACCGGTCTCGCCGACCATTGCATAGATCTCTGCGAACAGTACGAATCACTTTTCAGCGCCACGATGGAAGGCTCTGAAGTCTGGAATATCAATCACGCAGACGGTATGAAGACTGCCGTCTCCTACGACACGGCAGCCTTGATCCAATCCGCGCTGTATTACTGCGACCAGAGCCAGGGTGTGCTCGACCTTACGCTGCGCCCGGTCGCTGAAGAATGGGACATCTCCGGACAAATGAAGCAGGCGGAGGCACCTGGGGATCATGAATACTATATTCCTTCCGCACAGACGCTGGCAGAACGGTTATCGCATGTCGATTACAGGAAAGTCCTCATCACCGATGCGGACGGGAATAAGATCGGCTGCCAGGATACCCTTTCCAGAGAGGAAAACTATTTTGTCACCCTGTCAGACACACACAGCGCCATCGACCTGGGTTTTATCGCCAAGGGCTATATCGCAGACTGTCTGAAAGCATATCTGCTGTCAGAGGGCGTGGAGAGCGGCATCATCAGTCTCGGCGGCAACATTCTGCTCATCGGCGCCAGGCCTGACGGCTCGCCGTTTACTGTCGGTATCCAGAAACCGTTTGGCGCAGTGAATGAGGTTCTCACAACGGTCCAGGAAAGC
Organism: Lachnospiraceae bacterium; assembly: GCA_009774375.1. Lineage (GTDB taxonomy): Bacteria > Bacillota > Clostridia > Lachnospirales > Lachnospiraceae > COE1. The sequence goes on along the minus strand of VSNO01000038.1, from coordinate 25,249 downwards.
GATATTTCTGTCGTTTCTTCCGGTTGTTATGAGCGCTATTTTGCGACGGGTGAAACTGAGGCAGACAGAATGATCTATCATCATATCTTTGATACGGCGACTGGCTGTCCTGTCCAGAATGACCTGCTCGGCGTCACGATCCTGTCGGACTCCTCCATGGAGGGTGACGCACTCAGCACCTACTGTTATCTGCTCGGACTGGAAAAAGGGCTGGCGTATATCCGCAGTCTTGACAATGTCGATGCACTGTTTGTGACGAAGGATTATGCTGTCGTCCCTTCATATTGATCGGAAACTTCCTCTGTGCAGTGTTATTTGTCAGCAATTCCCAACGCTACACCTCCCAGAACATGAACAGATTCCAATACAGCACATTCACCACTGCCACCAGCAGGAAAAATGCGGTAATATGATCGAATACCCGCTGGCGCATCTTCAGCAGGGACCTGTCGCCCTTATTGTTGCGGATCAGTCCATATACGCACAGCACACCCATGACAATGGCAAGGATCCCGACCGCCATAAATATCCATACATATGTATCCCCCAGCGCATACGTGGAAACATTGTACAGGAGCAGAAACAGGAGCAGCAGGGCTGTCAGCTGCAGGACTGCTGCTCCTGCACTCCAAAGCCCTGATTTCTTTTTCCCGTGGATGTTTTCCGCAGATACGCCGCGTTTTCTGCAGATACGCACCAGACACAGGATCCCACGCACCAGCAGAGAGACCGCTGAAAAGACAAACGCCGCGATCCACAGAAAGGCCAGCCCAGCCTCCACGAGAAACATTGCCAGGGAAGTCCGGATCTGGTCCTCATAATCATATACGATCCTGCTCCGCTCCCCGCTGTCATCATAGATCCACAGCTGATCCTCATCCCCGTCCACATTGCCATACGACAAACTCATTATTTTGAACGGACCTCTGCGCACTGTGCGCGCCGTCCGAAATCCTCCAGGGGGGATCTCATCGTCATCGGTATAAACGGACCGCTCGTATTTGCCGAATACCAGTTCCATCATATCCCTGTTGTACACCTTCTCACCAGACTGGTTCGTCATGACTGCCGCCCCGATCTGATCCTCCCTGTCCAGCAGCAGATAGGATGAGCAGCCCACCGTATTTCCTCCGTGTCCAACAGTCTGCACCCCAAACGGCACCATCCAGAAGCCATGGCAGTTCAGGGGAATGTCTGTCTCCCCAAAATACGCGCTCGGCGAGAACATTTCCTCCCACGTCTCCGCGCGCTCCAATAACGCAGTATCCTCCCGCAGCAATGCAGCTGCAAACCGCCCAAGATCATCCAGTGTCGATGTGCACATCCCCGCCGGATACAATGTGATATAGTAAAAACAGTCCGGTATCAGGTCACCCTCTGTCGTATAGCACTGCAGATCCTTCCTTTTCTGACGCACCCACTCATTGTCCGACAGATCCATGAAAACGGCGCTGTGCTCCATCTGCAGCGGTTCAAAGATATTCTCATGTACATATTCACTAAAGGATCTGCCGCTGATCTGCTCCACGACAAAGCCTGCGAGCGCCACTCCCCAGTTGGAGTAGGCTGTGACTGTTCCCGGCTCGTAGATCTGCGCCGGCTCATGCTTGCGCAGCGCTTCCTCCAGACTGCCTGTATAGTCCGCATCCCTCACCATCACATCGACATATCTCTCCTGAAATCCCGCATTGTGGTTCATCAGGTTCAGCATCGTGACCGGCTCATCATAAGAAAGATTCGTCAGAAATCCTTCTGGAAGATAGCGTCTGATATCGCATTCCAGATCCAGCTTCCCCTGTTCATACAGCTGCATCACGCTCACCCAGACTAACAGTTTTGACATGGAACCCCACTCAAAAACCGAATCTGGCGCGGCAGCGATCTGACGTTCCACGTCGATATAGCCATAATACTTTTTCAACAGTTCATCTGTTCCATCAAAAACAGTAACTGCCATTCCGGCCGTTGTATCCCGGTGCCCTTCAACATACGCATCGATCTCTTCCTCCAGCTGTCCTTTTGACACGCCGGACGGCAATATCTCCTCCGCCGCGCGCACCTCCGACGGCTGCGAATACACCAATGTGAATACCGGCATGAACAACAGCACCGTGATCGCGCAGCAGCAACATTTTCCTGTCAGGTTCTCTTTTATTCTTCTTACAATGCTATTCTTGATTATCATGCGTTTTTTTCTCCTTTATCACCCCGTTCAGGATCATAATGCCTCCGACACAGACGGACACTACAATGATGACAAACAGCAGGTTCGCATTCAGCACGGCGATATCCCCCATCTGAAACCCCCTGCCCAGATCCAGCCCTGCCAGTCCGTTTCCATCATCAGCGCCCACCGGCGCCAGAAAGAAATTCATCACATCGTTGGCCACACCGATCCAGATCCCGCTGACCATAACGAGTATCCCCGCCTTGATCTGGCCGTTTCCTTTTCCATAATCGATGACAAATACATAGATCCACACAAGTGCAACGATATAAGTCGAGATCGTCATCGCCATATACCAGTATACTGCATCCCCCTGTATATACATTCCGCACGCGGCCAGCAGCAGATACAGCCATACAGTATCCCACAGTACGACCAGCGCCGCCCTATGCCTTTCCAGCTTTGTCCCCCTGACGAGCGGCGCGGCTGCAAACGGCCCAAACACTACAGAAATACCGAAAACGCTCCCGCTTGACGCCACATAGAACCAGCTCCCGTGTGTATAAATGCAGCAGGTCAGCAATAACAGTATCAGAGCCGCCGTCGCTGTCACGATAACCCACATCAGCCGCCTCGTCTCCGCAATGAACGGGACGACGATAAAGGACGCAACGAGCAGCATCGCCGCCAGCACGATAAAGAACCAGTCCAGCGCATGACCGACCACGATATTACAGATCAGACATACGATAACCGGTATCATCAGAATCCCTGCCATCGCCATTCCGATCGTCGTCGTCTTTTTGTCCATGTTCTTCTGATACTTCTGAACCACACTGTCTTTCTCCCTGAGCAGCTTCTCCTCCACAGTCCTGTCGCCCATCTGTTCCGCCATCTTCCGGCACACCGCACACTCGCTGATATGTTCCTCAATGATCTCCCTGCTCCTGCCGCTGCAGATACTATCCTGATACAGTGGCAGCAGGTCCTGTATGATGTCACAATCATATTTCATAAAAACCCTCCCTTTTCTCCTTCTCTTCAAGCTTTTCCTGCAGCTTCAGCTTTCCCCGGTGATATGTTACCCTCGCCCAGTTTTCAGTCTTTCCAAACACCATACCGATATCCCTGAACGACAGTTCTCCAAACACACGCAGGGAAAAGACTTCCCTGTAAGGCTCCTCCAGCTGATGCAGCGCGATATGTATCTGCAGGTTTTCCATCTTTGAGATCACCGAATGTTCGATATCGGCTCCCCCGGAAACCCCCGCTGCATCCGCCTCCTCGTTGTAGACCGCCTCCTTCTGCCTTTTCCGCAGTTCGTCTGTGCACAGATTCTTTGCGATCGCACAGAGCCATGTGAGCTCACTGGAGCTCCCTCGAAATTCACTTCTCATGGCGCGGTAGAAAACCTCCTGCGTCAGCTCTTCTGACAGGCTTTTGTCCTTCATCAGTGTCATGATATACGAATAAACGTCCATATAGTATGTCTGGTACAATTTCTCTATACAGGTACTGCGTCCAGCCTCCACAACCTGATCACCTCCCTCTGATCTTTTTTATCTCAAAGCTCTTCACGCCGATTAGACGTGAAATATATGATTTCGTTACAAAATTTCCAAAAAAATTTTTCTTTTTTTATTTTTGCTCTTGCCTACTCCGCCAAAATATGATATCATATTTTTTGTCGTTACGACATATAGTATCAGAATTGCCGGTGTGGCGGAATGGCAGACGCAGCAGACTCAAAATCTGCCGGGGGCAACCTCGTGCCGGTTCAAGTCCGGCCACCGGCATAAAAAAATAAGGGAAGGTTTTCCCTTATTTTTTTATAAACATTTCTCTACTTACTTTTCTTTGCTTTTTTGGATTTGTTGATATCATATTTCATCTCATACGCTTCAAAAAGCTCCCGGTACATTCTGTTGTTCATCTCACGGATACTTTTCTGGTACTCATGTGTATCAAAGTCCTCCGCCTCCGACTCCAGCAACGCGACCGCGACATTGGAACAGTGCGCGCCGATCCGCTCAAAATCTGTCAGAATATTGTTGAACGCAAAACCCTGCTTCAACTCACACTTCCCGTTGCGAAGACGTATGATATGCCTTGACTTCAGTTCATTGCAGAGCACGTTGATAAGCTCCCGCAGCGGCTCCACTCTGATCGCCAGATCAACATCGTCAAACGCAAAGGAATCCACTGTGACCTCGAGTATCTCCCTGACCGCGCCGCCAAGGACAGACAGCTCATAAGTTGCCTCATCCGAGAAGGCGATCTTTTTCTCATAGAGCTCGTTTGCCGACTTTGACAAGTTGACCGCGTGATCGCCAAGCCGCTCGAAATCGCTGATCGTATGTAAAAATATGGATACCTGTTTCGACTGATTCTCCGTCATGTCCCGCCCTGTCAGCTGCATGAGATAAGTTCCCAGCTTGTCCTCATACTTGTCGATCAGGTTTTCCTTCTCCTGTACTTTGTTGTAGCGATCCTCCGAATAGTTGTCGATGAGCCCCATGGCACGCACGATATTTTTCCTTGCCTTCTTTGCCATACCATTCATGGCAGTGTGGCTCTGACCGATCGCAAGCGCCGGATATTTGAGAAAACGCTCTTCCAGCAAGTCAAAATCCGCCTGCTCCTCCCTGTCCTCCTCGGTATCCTTCACCAGCGTAAACACAAGCTTCTCGATCCACTTGATAAACGGAAACAGGATCATGACTGTCGCCAGACGAAAGACTGTATTCAAAATCGCAATCGCGATCGGACTCATCGTCCTGTCCATAAAGTCAAAATGGACGATCGCGTGGAGGGAATAGAATACCACCGCCCAGAACACCATGCCGAACAAATCGTTCATTAAATAGATGAGCGCCGTTCTCTTGCCATTCTTGTTCGTTCCGATCGAGGACAGCAGAACCGGGCATGCCGCACCTACACCGATGCCAAGCGTGATCGGAAATGCTGATGCAAATGTGATCGCCCCCGTCACAGAAAGTGCCTGCAGGATACCGATCGAAGCCGACGCACTCTGCAGAACCGCTGTGAATGCGATACCGACCAGGATACCCATAAACGGATTGGAAAACATGGTGAGCGTATTGACAAAATGCGGATTTTCTTTCAGCGGCGACACCGCGCCGCTCATGCTCTGCATGCCGAACATCAATATCGAAAATCCCAGCATAATGTCTCCGACATTTTTGTAAGTGCTTTTCTTGGAGATCATTTTGAACAGGATACCAATAATGGAAACTACCGCCGAGATCGTCGTCGTGGACAAAAGCTGCGCGATCCCGTTGGAGCCTTCTATGTAGGACAGACAGAGTATCCACCCGGTGATACTGGTACCGATATTCGCCCCCATGATGATACCGATCGCCTGCGCCACCTTCATCATGCCCGAGTTGACGAAACCGACGACCATGACCGTCGTCGCCGACGAAGACTGTATGATCGCAGTGACCGCTGTTCCCAGGAGCACACCCTTGATCGGTGTGTTCGTCAGCTTATACAATATCAGCTCCAGTTTTTCACCTGCCGCCTTTTTCAGCCCGTCTCCCATCAGGGACATGCCAAACAGGAAAAGAGCTACTCCGCTAAGTAACGATAAAATAGATGTTATACCCATGTCAATGTTTTTCCTTCGCAGTAAATAAATACTGCATTCCTTTTCTGTACGTTTTATCACCAGTGTCCATTGTACTTCATTCTCATGTACTTCTTCCTTATGTATCTGGCTTCATTTTAACCAACATCTTTATCATAGCAGATTCTGTAAAAAGTGTAAAGCACTGATTCAAATCCCTGACTGCCCGTCGAGATAGTTGACAAACTGCTGTGCGGTGCGCCCTGAAATCCCGCCATGGCTCAGCTCCCACTTGTTCGCCTCGGCTCTGAGCTCCTCGTCCGGCATATGGATACCCTGCCTGTGTGCAAGCTCCAGCACTATATTGAAATACTCCTTCTGCGACGGTTTTGAGAAATTGATCGTGACGCCAAAACGGTTCACCAGAGAGAGCTTCTCCTCCATCGTGTCCGAGCGGTGCATACCGTTATCAACCTCCACGTCGCTTCTGTCATTCCAGGTTTCCTTGATGAGATGCCTGCGGTTGGACGTGGCATAGATCAATACATTATCAGGCTTCGTCTCCACGCCGCCCTCGATCACCGCCTTGAGGAACTTGTACTCGATCTCGAACTCCTCAAACGACAGGTCGTCCATGTAGATCACAAACTTATAATTCCGATTCTTGATCCGGGCGATCACATTGGACAAATCCTTGAACTGATGTTTGTAGATCTCGATCATGCGAAGTCCCTGCGGATAGAAAGCGTTCACGATCGCCTTGATACTGGTTGATTTTCCGGTCCCGCTGTCTCCGAACAGGAGTACATTGTTGGCCTTTCTGCCCTCCACGAAAGCCCTTGTGTTATCGACAAGCTTCTTTTTCTGCAGTTCATACCCCACAAGGTCGTCGAGCATCACCTTGTCCATATTGTTAATAGGTAGGAACTCAATCGCTCCGTCCGCCCTGTCCTTGATCCTAAACGCCTTGTTCAAGCCGAACATCCCCACACCGAAATCCCTGTAAAATGCTGTCACGCACTCAAAAAACGCATTTTCATCCGCCGCTTTCTCCAGCTGCGCACTCAGGGCGATGATCTTTTCACTGACATTCTTGTTGTACATCAGTTCTTTTTTACCGATCGCCTTATAATCCGAAAGCTGCGAAAAACAGTCTATGCCGAGTTCCCGCTCGATCCCGGAAAAATCAAAATCAAACAGATTTTTGAAAACCCTGAAATCATTCTTGGCAAAGTGATTGACACTCCCATCATTGGCGCCCACCTTCTCGCAGGTGATACTGAACGGATTCTCGTTCGTCACCATATAAAAAGTGAGGTAGTTGTGCCACAGATTATGGTTAAATCCATAATCCGTGGCGACGATCAAAAGCCTCTTTATCTGTGTGTAGATATCCTTGATCAGAGCTGGTTTTGAGCTTGTCTTCTCATCAAACCGGCGGAATATCTCCCCGAACTGATACAGGATACACTCCCTGTCCAGATCACCGTACATGATCAGTTTTGCGATCTCGCGATACATTTGTTTTTCCTCCCCTGCTATTTTCCTAATCTTCCGGAATCTGTCCTATGCACCGATCCTTCGTGCCGAAACAGATCCGCCGCATCCTCCAGTGACACACCGTTCTCCCATGTTCCGCAATACCGCAAGTACTCCGACTCTGTGTTCAGAAAATCCGCGGCATTCTGCGGCAGCACGATCGGATCTATCCGCTTTTCCTGATAATCACAGACATAGATCACTTTCCTGCAGTTCAGGAATACCCAGTCAAAACGCTGTGCACAGTCTTTCTGCTTTTCACCCATCGATCCATACAGGCGCTCCACGTCGATGTCATTCTCATCCATCGGATGCAGAAAGAGGTAAAGTCCGTTGTGCCGTCTCTGCTGATAACTTGTGTTCAGCTTTTCAAGTTTCCTGCCAAACCGGTACTCTGCCTTGTACAGATAATCCTGATGCTCGAGATCATCAGGCAGGACAGCCCAAAACCTGCCATTATAAAAATTCAGCCGTTCCCCGTACCGCTCCAGCGCTGCAGGCGGCAGATCCTCCTTCAGGCAGCCCAGATACTGCTCGATAAAATTCTTGGTCTGGCCGTCATCTGGCAGCAGCGCCTGGCTCACTTCCAGCCCCATATCCATCATCTCGTTGATCCAGTCCGGCGACTCGCTCTTGACAAAGGACGGCCTGTATTCCCGCCAGAGATATTTCAAGGAAACCACCGCGTAGATTTCATTTAGCAGCTTCTCATATACCATAATGTCTCTTACTTCCTCCCCTCTACCAGTTCCCTGACCACTTCTCCTGCGATGATCAGTCCTGCCACAGACGGCACAAAGGCATTGCTCCCCGGTATGCGTTCCTTGCTGACAACCGGAACCTCCTCCGAATAGACCACTTTCAATGCAGGAATCCCCCGTTTTTTCAGCTCGCGGCGCATCACCCTTGCCAGCGGGCAGACACTTGTCTGGTAAATGTCCGCCACCTTGAAAGCCGCAGGATCCATCTTGTTTCCTGCTCCCATGGAGCTGATCATCGGCGTGTGTGCCGCATGCGCCTGCATGACAAGCTGGATCTTGCCGGTCACGGTATCGATCGCGTCCACCACATAATCATATTCTTCGAAGTGAAATCCTGCTGCCGTCTCCGGCATAAAAAAAGTCTTGTATGTATTGACGGCCGCCTCCGGATTGATGTCCAGAATACGTTTCTTTGCCGCATCCACCTTGTACTCGCCGATCGTGCTGTGCGTCGCGATGATCTGACGGTTCAGGTTCGTGAGGCATACCTTGTCGTTATCGATCAGATCCCGCGTTCCGACACCGCTCCGCGCCAGCGCTTCCACAACATAGCCTCCCACGCCGCCGATCCCAAATACCGCAACACGGGAACGCTTCAATCTCTCAATCCCGTCAGCCCCCACCAGAAGCTCCGTCCTCGAAAACTGATCTGTCATACCTGCCCTCCAATCGTCCGGTGCATGCTTCCCATCTGATACCCCTGCAGGTCAAAGGTCACATAGCTGAAACCATATTCAACAAACTTCTCCGTGATCTCAATCCTGATATCCTCCTGCAGGATCCTGCTGAAATCTGCCACAGGCACCTCGATCCTCGCAAGCGTGCCGTGGATCCGCACGCGCAGCTGCCCAAATCCCTTGTCCATCAGAAGCTGCTCTGCCCTTTCGACCATACAGAGCTTTTTCTCCGTGATCGCCTCACCGTGCGCAAAGCGTGATGCCAGGCAGGCATAGGACGGCTTATCCCATGTAGACAGGCCATACTTCTGGGACAATTCCCTGATCTCCTGCTTGTACAGCTTCGCCTCGCGGAGCGGACTCCTGACGCCCAGTTCCTCAACCGCCCGCAGACCGGGGCGGTAGTCCCCCAGGTCGTCCATGTTCGATCCCTCGATCACATACTGAAATCCGTGTTCCTGCGCAAGCTTTTTTATTCCTTTCAGGAGCTCCTTCTTGCACAGATAACACCGGTCAGGCGGATTGTCAGAAAAACCCTCGATCGCAAGCATGTCCGCCTCGCAAATGTACTGCGCGATGCCCTCTTTCCTGCAGAACTCCTCCGCCTCCGCCGTCTCCGATGACGGAAAGACACAGGATCTGGCAGTGATTGCAGCCGCATTCTCCCCAAGCACTTCATGCGCCACTTTCAGCAGAAATGTAGAATCCACCCCGCTTGAAAAGGCCACTGCCACGCTGCCAAGTTCTCGCAGATATGCCTTTAGCCGCTCCAGTTTATCTGTTTCCGGCGGCATCTCCTGCCGTATCCCGTTGGATCGCGATATCGGATAATCATCCAGAAAGTGATGCCGCACACCATGCTGTTTATATGCGATCACCGTATTCAGATTTACATTTTCGACACTCCTGAATATATTGTTTTCCACAAACGGGTTGATCCGGCGCAGCTGCCGGATCAGTTCCTTGATCTCCCGCCGCTTTGACGTGTTCTCCAGATCACCGCGAAAAGCGCTGTTCTCCGTGAACTTGCACGCACACTGCAGAAAGTGCAGATCGTTGTAGTCCCGCCACGCCTTGATATGCTCCTCCCGGATCAGATACATCGGACGGATCAGCTCCATTCCCTCGAAGTTCGTACTGTGAAGCTTCGGCATCATCGTCTGTACCTGCGCCCCGTACAGCATTCCCATCAGGATCGTCTCGATCACGTCATCGAAATGATGTCCGAGAGCGATCTTGTTGCAGCCCAGTTCCTTTGCCTTGCTGTACAGATATCCGCGCCGCATCCTGGCACACAGATAACAGGGGGAATGATCTATATGATAGACCGACTCAAAGATATCGGACTCAAAAATCGTCAGCGGTATGTTCAGCCGCTCCGCATTGTGCTCGATCAGCTGTCTGTTCTCCGTTCTGTATCCGGGATCCATGACCAGGAACTTCACCCCAAAATCAAACTTGTCGTGCCGCTTCAGTTCCTGAAAAAGCTTTGCCATCAGCATGGAATCCTTACCGCCGGAGATGCAGACCGCGATCTGGTCCCCCTCCTGCACAAGGTCATACTCCCGGATCGCTTTTGTGAACCTGCACCACAGATTTTTCCGGTACCGCTTCCGCAGATCCTGCTCGACCTCCAGATAATCCCTGTCATTTTCTGACACACGTGTCATATCGCTGCCTCCCTGTCCCTCATATGATGTTCTTAGTATATCGCCTTTTCCCGGCGTATGCAAACGTTTTCTGGCGTGCGTTTGAAAAATGCTTTCCGTCTATGACCATAGCGCCCCAGTTGAAAATTTTACTTGATTATCTGATCTGTTTGTGATATAGTTACATTCACCTATATCAAAATTACGTCGTCCGAAAATCTGTTGTAAGGAAGGCTCTGATGAAAAAGATCGTACATAGCAGACTGCTCTGCATCCTGATAATGGTATCAATGCTTGTACTGGGGATTTACTGCGAAAATATCCGCACAGATTCCTCTTTTTCGGGTTCCGACGGAAAGATCGGCACAGTCTCCCTGCAGGCTGCAGACAATCTTGCCGACATACACATTTACCGCGGAAAAAGTCCACTGCGTCTGATCGAGGAGGTTGTTCTCTCCCGGCAGTCGGGGCGTGCCTTTGCTGTCACAAGGATCAGCCAGTGCCTGATCGCTGCACTGTTCATGGCCGACGCGTATCTGTTATTCTTATCTATCCAAAATTCTGCCCTGTGCATTGCCGGGTACGGCAATCAGTACAACCGCAGGACTTTGGATTACATTCACCACAATGATGGCAAAAAATCCCATAATCTGTTCCTATCATGATATCTTTTGACCAGAAACGCTCAGCGTCTTTTTTGCGTGCCTCTTTTTGGCCAAAGACTGCTTTTAGCATTTTTATCTAAACCGCAATAGGCGGTATGGAGGTTTTTATCATGCAGAATATCATATTTGGCATCATGGTCCTCATCGCTGTCGGTGCGGGCGTCGTCACCTGCATTTACGAGGCCGGCGGCTCCTCGCACCACAGCAGCAGTGAACATACAGATGCAGAACAGACCATTGAGAAGAACAATTAACTGATTATGGAGGTTTTTATAATGAACATATTCATGTGGATCTTAATATTTATCGGCGGCGCTACAGGGGCGTTCTCAACACTTTACATTGTCGTATCACTTTTTGCAGTGATCTTCTACAAAATTTTCCGCACGGTCAAATATCACGTGTCACTATTTGATTAAATTTGATCAATACTGAAATCGAGGCTTGCATATTCCGCCGGAAAAAGTTAGTATTATAGTATAAACAGAAACCAGAGCGCGGTTGAGCCGCGCTCTGGCAAAAAAGGGGTTGATTGGATCTATGACTGCGATCTTGCTGCTTGTGGCTGCCGTGATACTGCTCTGCGTGATAGCGGAAAAATTTTCCGGAAAATTTGGCATGCCTGCACTGATTTTATTTATGTTCATCGGTATGCTGTTCGGAAGTGACGGCTTCTTCAAAATACCCTTCAATGACTACAAGCTTGCAGAAAATATCTGTTCGATCGCACTGTTGTTCATCATGTTTTACGGCGGTTTCAACCTAAAGTGGGAACTGGCAAAAGATGTAGCTGTGCGATCTGTACTCCTCTCGACGCTCGGCGTGGCTTTCACCGCGTTTGTCACCGCCCTGTTCGTCAGGCTGGTCTTAGGATACACGTGGCCGGAAAGCTTTCTCGTCGGCGCAGTGCTCGGCTCGACAGATGCCGCAAGTGTGTTCGCCATTCTGCGTCAGAAAAAGCTGAATTTAAAAGATGGAACTGCTTCCCTTCTGGAGTTAGAGAGCGGAAGTAATGATCCGATGGCATATATGCTCACCTTCATCGCGCTGGGGATCATTTTTTCCGGCGAATCCGAGCATATCGTCCTGCGGATCTTCCTGCAGCTGGTGGTCGGCTCCCTGACCGGTGTCGCGCTCTCCATGCTGACGATACGGCTCATGACCAGGACTGATCTGGTCTCCGACGGACTGGATACGATCTTCATGATCGCGATGGTTCTCATCTGTTACGGATTGTCACAGATCCTGGGCGGAAATGCTTATCTGAGCGTATATATCATGGGAGTCATCATCGGTAACAGCCCGATCAAGAACAAGGCAACGCTGATCCCGTTTTTTGACGGTGTCACTTCCCTCGCACAGATTTTGATTTTTTTCCTGCTGGGGCTTTTGACCATCCCTCATGAAATGTCAGAGGGAATCTTTACGGCGGTCGTGATCACAGTCATCCTCACGCTGATCGCAAGACCCGTCGCAGTCTTTGTGTTGCTAAAGCCATTCCACTGTTCTAACAGGCAGTGTCTTCTGGTATCATGGGCCGGACTCCGGGGAGCGTCCTCCTCCGTGTTTGCCATTATGGCAGTAGCCGGCGGTGTTGTCATGCCCCACAATCTGTTTCATATCGTATTTATGGTATCGCTGTTCTCTGCTGCGATACAGGGCACGCTGCTTCCGAGAGTGGCCGAGAAGCTGGATATGATCGACGCGGAAGCCGATGTGCGAAAGACCTTCAACGATTACCAGGAAGATTCCTCCATCACGCTGATCCGCATGTACATACCCAAAGGACATAACTGGGAAAACAAACTGATCAAAGAAGTGAATTTTCCAACGGGTTCCCTTGCGCTCATGATCAAACGCAACCATGAGACCATCATCACCAAAGGAAACACCCTGATCTTAGCCGGAGACAGCATCATCTTAAGCGCCCCTGCATACAACCCGAGCGGCAATGAACTGCTTGACGAGATCTTTATTGACCGGTATCACCCATGGTGCAACCGCACGATCGCAGATCTGAAACTGGCTTCGGATGAATTGATCGCAATGATCATGCGCGGGGAAGAATCCCTGATCCCTGATGGAAAGACAAGAATACTGGAAGGCGACAAAGTGGTGACCTACCGTGAGTAGGCACCACTTTTTCCTTTTTCATTCAACACTTAAAAGCTCATTGGCAAGCGCTTCGAGCTGAAGCGTATTTTCTGGCTTTAAAGCCGATCTGATCGTGACGACAGTCTCCGCAAATGTGAGCGCCTTCGCCCCTTCCAGTATCGCTTTCATGCTCTTTGCCGCCGTCGGAGCCCATGATCCATTCTCTATGATCCCGACCGTGCGCTTCTGATAGTTCTTCGCTTTCAGCCTGTTCAAGAAATCCTCCATAGGCGGAAATACGCCGGCATCATACGACGATGCCGCAAGTACCAGATGACTATAGCGAAATGCATCTTCCACTGCTTCGTGAATGTCATCCCTTGTCAGATCGGCAATGACGACTTTCCCTGCCCCCTTCTGTTCCAGCATTTCCCTGATCTTCTCTGCCGCTTTCATCGTATGTCCATAAATTGATGCACAGGCGATCAGTACGCCTTTGTCCTCCGGATCATAGCTGCTCCACACCTGGTATTTATTGATATAATACTCAAGGTTTTCGGACAATACCGGTCCATGCAGCGGACAGATCACATCGATCTCCAACGCAGCAGCCTTTTTCAGCAATGCCTGCACCTGCATACCATACTTTCCACAAATATTGAAGTAATATCTTCTTGCCTCGCATGTCCAGTCCTCGTCCGCATCCCGCGTCCCGAACTTTCCAAAACCATCAGCGCTAAACAGGACTTTTTCTGACTGTTCATAAGTAACCATCACTTCCGGCCAGTGGACCATCGGCGCCATGAAAAACTGCAGCGTGTGTTTTCCGATAGAAAGCGTGTCCCCCTCCTTCACTGTGACCGCTTTGTCATCAGGACTGATATCAAAAAACTGCCCGAACATCTGCAATGTCTTTGCGTTTCCTACGAGCTTCATATCCGGGAAGCGCTCAACCAGCTGCATGATACTGCCGCCATGATCCGGCTCCATATGCTGTATGACCAGATAGTCCACTTTTCTCGTGCCCAATGCCTCCTCCAGATTTTTCATCCACTCCGCTGTGGCGCGGCGGTCAACCGTGTCCATCACGACAACCTGCTCGTCCAATATGACATAAGAATTGTATGCCATCCCCTTTTCCAATTCATATTGTCCTTCAAAAAGCGTGATCTCCCTGTCATTGACGCCAATATTTACAATATCTTCTGTAACCTTTTCCACTGTGATCTCTTCCTCCTCTAAATATTTTTACTTCTCTGTCCCCGTGGGCAAGTAATATTTTACCATAAAATGCACCATATACCAAATGATTTTCTGATTTTAAACAAAAAAACTCCTATTCAGTATTTGCACTCTCACAAATGCATACTGAATATAGGAGTTTTTGTCTGTCAGCGCTACACTATTTGTCGAATTCCGGATTGAACGCGTAGAAGTTGCGCGAGTCAAGGTTCTCCTGCGCGATGCGGAGGGCTTCGCCAAACCGCTGGAAATGCACGATCTCGCGTGCCCGCAGGAATCGGATCGGATCACAGACATCCGGATCCTTGACTAAGCGAAGAATATTGTCGTACGTTGTCCGGGCTTTCTGCTCTGCCGCCATATCCTCCGTTAAATCCGTTATCACATCCCCCTTGGACTGGAATTCGCAGGCATTGAATGGAATCCCTCCTGCGGCCTGCGGCCAGAGCGCAAGTGTGTGGTCAACGTAGTATTTATCAAAACCTGACTCTTTGATCTCCTCCGGAGTAAGGTTTCTCGTCAACTGGTACACAATCGCACAGATCATCTCAAAGTGCGCCAGTTCCTCTGTACCGATATCTGTTAGTACACCCGCAACTGAGTTGTACGGCATCGTATATCTCTGTGCAAGATACCGCATAGACGCCGCAAGCTCGCCGTCCGGACCTCCATACTGACTGATTATAACCTGTGCGATCTGCGGATTGGTCTGGGTGATCTTTACCGGATACTGTAATCTCTTCTCATAATTCCACATTAGTTATAGCCTCCTTCCCACGGCCAATCCTGTATGGCCCATTTCCATTCCCTGATATCCATATCCACACAGCTAAGCACAAGCGGTCCATACTTTTCAGTGTAGTCCTTGACAAGCTTGTTTTTCAGCGCATTGTACTGTCTGAAATTCTCCATTCCCTGCTGGTCATACGGATGGGTATCGAGATAGAGGTTGAGATCCTTTAACACAAAATCGATTTTGCTGATCTCCTGCAAGAGCTTCTGACGTTCTGAGTCCATACATGGTTTACACCCTGCGTTCATCCCTTCACCCTCCTCCCTAAAAATGGTTTGTTGAGTTCCGGAAAGATCGTACCTGTCTTGAATGCCTCGTCAAGATTCTCGTACATCATACAATTTCTCTGCCATGGTACATATGCCATCGCTACGGGGAACTGTTCCATATACGCCATCTGTGGTTTCCATTCCTGCATATGTGTACTACTCCTTGTTGTTTTTGAATAGTTACTATCATAATATGTCGGATGAATGAAAATGCTACTATTCTGCCGACCGTCGAAATGGCCTCGCAAATAAAAATGCGCCAAAGAGCAATCCGTTTAATACCGCTGAGGCCAGAAGCTCACTCCATGTTATCGTCTGGTTTTCAAGCACACCGGACGTATAATTATTGGAAATGACGGGAACCAGATTATTGTTCATAAAATGCAGCGCTACCGGAACCCAGATGTTGTTCGTCTTCATATAAGCATATGCGAAAAAGATGCCAAGTGTAATACAGGTGATCTGCTGTGCCAGGATCATAAGAAGCTGACTGTCCTGCGTATAATAAAACAGATCAACAGGTAAATGCCAGATCCCCCACACGATGCCGAGCAGCAGCACACCGCCCCGCATGCCGAACCGCCGCTGCATCAGGGGCTGCAGATAATACCGCCATCCATACTCCTCACCCAGAAATGCAAAATACAGGAAGAAAAAATTCACTGGCATCACTGCCAGTTGGATCCATGTATACGGCTGTTTTAGCAGAATGCCGAAGTTTGCCCATTCACCACTGGCCAAAACCGCGATTGCCGTTCGGAACATATACAGCGCGAAGAATAAGAGAATGCAAAAACATGATGTTGCCGTATTCTTCCAACCCAGACCGTACATCTGGCGTTTTTCCTTCTTCGTTGCCAGCAGAATGATCCACCCGGCAATGCTTGAACCGATGATCAGCAATTGGACTGCCAGTGTCCACAGCGGAAGGACATATCCGTTGCCGGCTGCGATCATCGCGTAAGGATTTAATATTGATATAACTGCCATGACGGCAAGAACCGCTGTCACGCAGATAAAAAACACAAAAAACACCCTGGGGATCGATGCATCATTTTTTCTTGTACATAAAACAGCCAGCATCACACCTGCCGCCGGATAAAACATCTGTGCATTCGCGAATATGCCCAGATCAAGGTTTCTACCATTCCCATACCACATCAGCATCCCCATCAGGAAGGTAACGCCGTAGGCAACTGCGATATAGATGCGTAATCCCTTTCCTTTTTCCATATCTTCCATAATGTTCCTCCTCATCTGCACGATCCCAACATTTCTTGCGCTTCTTACCTGATGATAAACTGCACCAGCTTCATATCCTCATCAAAAGCAATCGTAAACTGTATCGTCCCTTCCTCGTAGCTTCCGATCATGACAACGCCTCCAAACGCCTGCTGTGTCTCCTGATCGACATTTCCAACGACGATCGTCTTTACGATCTCCTGGAATGCCCCGCACTTTTCATGATAAGGTTCACTCTGGGACGCAAAGTTATCTACTGTGATCACTTCCTGGAACACATCACTGCCCATATCGATTATACTCTGATAATCATGGTCATTGAAATATCCGATCGCCTTTTCAGCTTCCGCCTTGACAGTCTCCTCGTCAAACTGTTCCGGCAGGGGCTGCGCGCCACATGCGGTGAGGGTCAGTACCAGCATCAATACCACTGTCACCCTGCACAGGATCGCGTTTCTCTTTAAAAAATTTTTCATAAATACCACCTTTCCTTTTATTATATATCTGAAATCTACCTGCAGGATCTTACAACAGATCAACACATATGCATCTTATTGCCTGGAAATATTTATCCATTATCGGGAAACAGCAGCGTGACGGAAAAGACGTCCTCCCTCTGGACGGTCTGCATCTCACCGTGGTATTTCTCAACGGCATTGCGCACATTTTCCAGACCGATCCCATCATGCCCTGTCTTGGAAGACCTGCCTGGCGTGTATGTTCCCTCAGTGGTGTTGGACATCTTTATGACACAGAAATCCTGGATCTGTTCTCCCTGTAGATGAAGCCTGAAATCCTGATTTCCTCTGCACTCCTCCAGCGCATTGTCCAGCAGATTGGCAAATATTGTCGTCGTGTCCATGTCCGACAGAAACCCGAGGCGGACTCCCATCAGACTGCAGTAAAACTGCTCCTGGTTTAGCGATTTTAATTTATCATTTAATATGATATTGAGCATACGGTTGTCCGTATAATAAGTCATCCCCAGTGCATTTAACATCTGATGCATGTCAGCGACATAGCTGCGGGATCCAGCAAATTTCTGAGACTGTTCCAGCACCTGCAGATGGTTTCGGATGTCATGGATCACCTTGCGCGACTTCGCATAGTTTGATTCCAGGTCCGCATAAAACTGATGTGTCAGCTCATTCTGCTGTCTCGTCAGTTCCAGCTTGTGTTTTAGCTCCTGCGTCTTTGACACATCATGCCAGAAGTAGAGGCAGTACAGATTGATCACCAGGACAAGTGCGCAGTACACGATCAGCCACGCATGTCCAAACCGCAGTAGAAACACATCCGAACCGACTGCGAACATGAAAATAAGGACCATGCTGATGACTGGAACCAGAAGCATTCCCCGGATCCGAAACCGCATCTGCACTGACATGTATCTTTTTCTGATCAACACTTTGAATACAAATGTGATGGCGATCAGCAAAAACGCCTTCAAAAGAACCAGACAATATGCATGCGTTCTATGTTCCAGAGAAAATACGCCCCACATCACCGCAGCCGCAAAGATCGCGATCATCTGTGTCGCATACAGGGAAAACATAAAACCAACCTGATACAGTGTCCCTACCCTGTCCCTGTGATACAGCAGATATCCTGCCATAACATAGTATAACGTGATCCCTGCCATCGTCACAGCGTCATCCTGCCAGACCGTCGGAATCATCACAGTCAGAAGCGCATAGACAAGCCATGCCGCCGCCCGCACTGCGCACAGTATCCGCCTGTCCCCCGTCACCCGCGCACTGCGCGGCAGCAGTGTGACAACATACATGGAACAGAACATCAGGGAGGCAATATCCAACAATGTAAATATCCAATCCACGATCATGTGCATCGATCCCCCTCCATCCGCTGACGCTCCAGGCGTCCGGACAGGTAATTTGTCAGTTCCTGTTTCCACTCTTTTTGCTTTTTCTGGGACAGTGGAACCTGGTCACCATTGTCCATGAAAATATCAAGATTCCTGACATTTTTCACATGGAGCAGATTGACCACGAAGCTCTTATGCGGCATGGAAAATCCCATAGAACAGAGTCGCTCATAAATACTGCCGATCTTTCCCGTCATATGGTATATCTTCTGTACCGTCACCATATGGATCCTGCGGCTGACAAATTCAAAATAACAGATATCTGATATATCAACGCACACCGTTCCCTCATTGGTATGAAAATCAAGGATCTTTTGTCTGTCCGTCTTTTTCACATAATGGAAAACGTCTTCCAATACCTGCTGCAGCCGGACAGGAGCGATCGGTTTCAACAGATACTGGAATGCATGAACCTCAAAAGCTCCCGCCACATAATCACGATATGATGTGAGATAGACGATCCTGGTCTCCCGGTCCCGTCCGCGGATCTGCCTGCCAGTCTCGATCCCGTCCATTCCTTTCATGTCGATATCCAAAAATATGACGTCAAAGGAATCGTATGCGGCAAGAAGCTCTTCCCCAGAACCAAAACAGGATATTTGAATGTCCTTATTCCATTCCCCGATCACACCAGACACCATCTCGCAAACTGCCTGCTCATCATCACATATTGCAATCTGATACATCCTATCCCCCCGCCAATCTCCATATGTTTCAGTATACTGAATACCGTTAAAAAAGTAAATCCGGATTGAACAAAAGATAAAAAAACACGTATGAAATACCGATTTTGACACATACTGAGACCATATATTGATAAATGTCCTTTATCGGATTATGCAGGTGAAAGCAGAACAGGAACAGTTTTCCAATACCAAATAACTCAGAAAGGAATGGTTATTCCTATGTATCAAAGTTTTGAACAAAACAAGAACCATATATCGGAGATGCTCCATGTTGACCAGTCTTTTGACATCGTGAGCAGAGATGTGCTGATCGGTGAAAAAAATGCCGTATTTTATTTTATCGACGGATTCTGTCAGGATGCGCTGATGCAGAAGCTTCTGCAGTTCCTGATGGGATTAAAGGCCGGCGATATGCCCCAGAACGCCAAAGGACTCAACCAGCTCATGCCCTACGTCGAAGTTGACCTTACGAAAGATTTCAACGAAATAGCCAAGAATGTGCTCTGCGGCGTATTTGCGGTCATGATCGAAGGCTTCGACGAATGCATTCTGATCGACTCCCGCACCTATCCGGCACGCAGCGTGTCAGAACCAGATAAAGATAAAGTCCTGCGCGGCTCCAAAGACGGCTTTGTGGAAACAGTCGTATTCAACACCGCACTCATCCGGCGACGCATCAGAAGCACCGACCTGCGCATGGAAATGCTCAGCGCCGGAAAAGCATCCAAGACCGACATCGTGCTCTGCTACATGGACAACAGGGTTGACAAAGAATTTCTCGGAAAAATACGCGACCGTATCAAGGATATCAAGGTTGACGCATTGACATTGAATCAGGAAAGCCTGGCAGAATGCCTGTTTACCTCAAAATGGTACAATCCATTTCCGAAATTCAAATATACGGAACGCCCCGACGTAGCTGCGGCACAGATCCTGGAGGGAAATATCATCATTCTGGTAGACAACTCCCCCTCCGCGATGATCCTGCCCATCAGTATTCTGGACATGATACAGGAGGCCGATGACTTTTACTTTCCTCCGCTCACAGGCTCGTATCTCAGGCTGTCGCGCTTCCTGATCCTGATCCTGACATATTTTATCACACCCACATTCCTTCTGCTGATGCAGAATCCCGACTGGATTCCGCCTGCGTTTGACTTTATCGTGGTCAAAGAAGATATCAATGTCCCTCTGATCTGGCAGTTCCTGATCCTGGAACTGGCGATCGACGGACTGCGGCTTGCGGCAGTCAACACGCCTAATATGCTGTCCACACCGCTGAGTGTCATGGCTGCATTGATCCTTGGAGAATTTTCGGTCAAGAGCGGGTGGTTCAATGCCGAGGTCATGTTATATATGGCATTTGTTGCCATAGCAAATTATACGCACCCCAGCTATGAGCTTGGCTATGCCATCAAGTTCTTCAGACTGATCAACCTGATCTTGACTGCCATTTTCCAGTTCTGGGGCTACCTCGCAGGCATTATCCTGTTCTTCACTGCCATTATCACCAACAAAATGGTATCCGGCCAGAGCTACCTCTACCCGCTCATACCATTCAGTTACCAGAAGCTCAGCCATGCACTGTTCCGGCACCGGCTTCCCAAGTCAGCGGAATAGACTAAGAAATCCTTTGAACGCCCGTGTGCAATCGAGTAGGGAAGAGCCATCTTCCCCTACTCGCGCGCCGGACGCGGGCAGCCTTAGCTGCATATTTCCTTTCCGCGTCCGTGCGCATAAAAAGACGTATGCCAGAACCTCTGTCCCGGCATACGCCTTTTTTAGTTCTTTCCAGTCGTCCCAAAACCGCCGCGGTTTGCGCCTGTAAGCTCGGATACTTCCTCAAACACAAGCTCCGGCTGTTGTTCCATGATCCGAAACTGGCAGATACGGTCATTCAGATGAACTACTGTATCACGCATAGCATACATAGGTACAAACCACTGGTCCTCATTTCCACAGTATCCACCCTCTCCAGTCTCACGGTCAGGTCCGTCGATCACGCCCTGATGATTCACCTGGATCAGCCCAAAGTTCTTGAACGTAGAACTCCTGGGTACGACATGTGCCTCATAACCCCTCGGAAGCTCCACAGCGATGCCCAAAGGAATCAGTCTGAACTCACCCTGCTTCATCTCGACATCCTCCGAAGCCCTGAGGTCGATCCAGTTTCCCTTTGATATCTTTTCCAGTTTCTGTACTTTATCTGTAAAATATTTTATCTTTATATTCATCGTTGTCTCCATCGTATCCGAACTGTACTGTTCCAGTACTCTATCCCATTAAAAATCGACGTATGGGACAGGACTGCATGTTTCGTGCCTCTAAGCCTCACACGCATTTTTCTTGATCGCACAGCTTCCGTTTGCGCTGAACGGCACGATATTCCGATCAGGCATTCCGGCCGTCTCACGCCCCATGGGAAGATCATCATAGTCCCCGCAATGGAGCACCGGTATCCGCGGATCCGCCTGCGCCAGCGAAGCCTGTACGTCGATCACGCGCTGGTTGCTGCTGCCCTTCCACAAAAGTGCCGTATCCTTTCTGTCCTGCACAAACTCACCGTCGACAAGCACATCAATGTACCGGATCACAGAATATTTCATGGCATCCTCCCACACATCGCCCGTATACAGCCAGATATTCTTGTCTGGATACTTTTCCCTGATTTCCCTTGCAAGTTCCTTCACGCCATCCCTGTTCGCGCAGTGAAGCGGATCGCCGCCTGAAAATGTGATCCCCTCAATATAGGGCTTGTCAAGCTGCTCAAAGATCTCCGCTTTGGCTGCCTCATCAAACAACAGTCCGCCATCCGGATCCCATGTCATCGGATTCTGACATCCCTTACAGCAGTGCTCACACCCCGCCACCCACAAAACAACACGAAGCCCGTCGCCATTTAACATATCATCCTTGGTGATATTATGATACCTCATACCCAATCAAACCTCCAGAGTTCCAATACATAATTTTAAAACCTGAAACACCCGCGCGAAGAACGCCGCCCTCCAACATACATTCAAGCTGCTGAGCGAAGAACGCCGCCCTCCGGCGTTCTTCAAAAAACTTAGCAAATCTTAGGGCACGTCCTCTGTGCCCTTAGATGCGCTTAGTTTTTTACATACTTTTCCGTTCCGCGATCTCCGCCATCTTTGCATCGTTGAGCCTTGTGTCCCCATGCACGCGTGAATAGGACAGATAACCATTCATGCGGTCGATCTTCGTCAGGTTCTTGCTCCCGCACTTCGGACACACATCCATCTCCAGCTCCTGGTGCCCGCAGTCGTCACAGTAAGCCAGGGACAGATTGACCCCTTCGTAAAATCCCATCTCCATCGCGCGTCTGACAAGTGTCTTGATCGCAGAAATATTGTAATCGATCGGATATTTCACATACTGGATCTTTCCGCCGTTTGACAGTTCCCAGAAGCGGTACTCCAGATCCTGCTTCTCGATGGGCGTGATATCCTCCGTCACATGGCAGTGGAAACTGTTGCTGACATACTCCCTGTCAGAGACGCCCTCCACGATTCCGTACTTCGCCCGGAACTGCTTTACCTGCAGGCCGCAGAGATTCTCCGCCGGTGTACCGTAGATCGCATAAAGGTTTCCATCTTCCTCTTTAAAACGGTTGACTTCTTTATTGATATATTCAAGCACCTCTATCGCAAATGCGCCGTCCTCCACAAGCGACTTGCCGTTGTAGAGCATCTGCAGCTCATTGAATGCCGTGATGCCAAAGGAAGCTGTCGCATATTTTAACAGCGGCTTGATCTTGTCCGAAAGCTTCAGATGGCCGCCCAGAAAACCACCCTCACAGTAAGCTAACGGATTTGTCGAAGCGCGCATATTCCCAAGGTACGCATAGGTCCTGATATGCAGCTGCCTGATCAGATTCAGATAATAGTCCAGCACCTCGTAAAAATCCCGGCTCTCCTGTCTCGCCTTAGCCAGGATCATGGGCAGATGCAGTGAGACAGCACCGACATTAAAGCGCCCCACAAACACAGGAACGTCCTTATCGTCCGCCGGGTGCATGCCGCCCCTCTCATACCATGGAGAAAGAAACGCACGGCAGCCCATAGGAGAGATCACCTTGCCATACTGCTTGTACATACTGGCAATATATCCCTTTCCAGTCAGACTGAGCCAGTCCGGATACATCGTCTTGGCAGAACATCTGACCCCCGCCTCGAACACATCTTCAAGCGGCTTTCCCGGACCGTGCAGGTTTTCATCATACAAAAAGACGATCTTCGGGAAAAGTACAGGCTTCTTGCAGTCTTTTTTGCCCTGCCCTTTCCGTCTGACATTCAGCATCTGTATCGTCGCCATCTTTGCAAAACGCTCTGTCCCAATACCGGCTGTGACTGTGATGAACGGGTAATCTCCC
The DNA here is from genome assembly GCA_009774375.1 of Lachnospiraceae bacterium. Lineage (GTDB taxonomy): Bacteria > Bacillota > Clostridia > Lachnospirales > Lachnospiraceae > COE1. The sequence continues at coordinate 1,598 of VSNO01000038.1, read as the reverse complement.
CTGCTGCTCGCCACTGTATTAAACTTGTATTCCCAACCCTGGAAACCCTGTTCAAACTCGCGCTCCACATCAGCGATCGCCACCTCTTCCGCCTTCTTCCGTTCAATTCCGAGACCGACGTATTTTTCTATTGCGGACTGATATGTTTTCTCAGCATAAGGTGCAAGGATCTTATCAACTTCAGGAACCGTAAACCCGCCATACTGCTGACTCGCCGCGCTGAGTACGATATCCCCGATCACATCAAAAGCCACATCCAGCGACTTGGGCTCATTGTACCAGATATTCCCCATCTCGAATCCGCCGGAAAGCACATTTTCGACATCAAAGAGACAGCAGTTCATCGTATCCCGGCGCGCAGACATATCATGGATATAGATATAACCGTCCCTGCACGCCTGGATCTCCTCTGTCGTCAGGAAAAATTTCTGATACAGCTCTTTGTTAAACTGGTTGAAGATCAGACTCCTCTTCGTTGAAACAAGCGCGGAATCCGTATTGGCGTTCTCCTTATCGCCCACATACATGATGGACTGGCTCTTTTTATACACATCATCCATCATGCGCACAAAATCCTGTTTGTAATTCCTGTAATCGCGGTAGCTCTTTGCCACGATCGGTTTCACATCCTCCAGGGCACTCTCGACAATATTGTGCATCACCGGAATGGGAATCCTTTCATCCCCCATCTCGTCCACTTTGTCGATCACGTCCTGGCAGATTTGACGCTTCTCCGCATCCGTGAACTTTGTCAGCGCACGGTAGGCCGATTTCCCCACAGCCGTGATAACCTTCTGAACGTTGAACGCCTCCCTGCTGCCATCCTTCTTGATCACAAAAACGGTCTTCTCTGGCTGATAAAGCACACTGTAATCGATTTCCTCACTCATTTACATCCTACTCCCTTACACGCATTTTCTTTTATATAGTATCTGTTATTTAATAAGCATACTAGATATTGTGTCTGTATTCTAGTATAGTGCAACAAAATCTTGTTGTCAATCACAAAATCAGGCAGATATTTTTGAAAAGAAAGTTGCTGTTCACACAGGACTTAGCATTTACTGCTAATTATGGCTTTACAAGCCACGTACGAAAACATGCATGGATTTTTACCTGTTACCGGGAACGGTAACGAAAGAAAAAGTGTAAAGACTGCTATTGTACAGCTTTACACCTTCCCACAGATATTTTATTCTTTTACCTGCTCTGACTTCTCTTTGGGCTTCCACACTTTGACACCGATGAAGCCGCCAACCCCTGACACAGCGATGATCACTGCAAAAACCATCAGATACGATAATACCATTCTGAAAAATTCTATCAAGTTCGTCATGATTTTACCTCACATTCCGCCGCAGGCAGTTTGAAAGCGTGTCCAAAACCACCATAGCATATTTTGATCTTTCTGAAATTCATACAATAATCATACCACCACTTTTAGTATATCGTCAAGCGGGTAATTTCATTCTGCCATTTTTCAGACGCAAATTAAAATTTTAAGAATACAAAAATACAAAATTTTTGCTTGACTGTTCAGTCATTTTTTGATATGATAAATTAACCTTGATTCATCAAGGGGTAGTAAAGGTTTCGAC
>VSNO01000037.1 GCA_009774375.1 Lachnospiraceae bacterium | reverse complement strand
ATTTTAGGGATTTTTCCAAGTTGTACCAGCCCGGTAGTAGGTTATGGCATACCTAATTGCAATCGTTACAGCTTAATACAGAAATGAAGGATAGAATACAAATATATAACGAAAAAGACAATAAAAATATTGCGCTCTGCTGCCGGATATGCTATATTATACATAAGGTAAGGAACAACCGCCCACAAAGTGGTTGACCTCCACATTTGGCAATAAGCCTACCTGTGACCGACCAAGTACAAGGTAGGCTTATTTATTTTCGCTTGTTGTTCCTATCAATATAGGCAAGCAGCGCAATTAGAAAGTTACCACCGAAAAATAAAAGACTCAAGATTTCGTATGTACTCATTGCACCACCTCCCTTCTTTTTCAAGTTAGGGAGGCTTTCCACCTTGCAACACGATTGTTCCATATCGACAATATATCACATAATTCTCTGTCCGGCAATGTCTTTTTGGCTCCGTCCGTTTTTCGGACAAACCATATTACTGCTGACGAAATTCATCATATCAGCTCCCAAAAACAGGAATCAAATCATGCTGTGAAGCTCTAGCCCTTGTCGTGTATTCATCGAACATAACATTCAGGAATTTTGACGCATCGCCTTCAAGTTTCACATTGATATTCTTGCCACCCTCATTCCTCATTGCCGCCAATGTCGCGTTGTAAACTGCATTGTAAACAACCCGCTCCATTCCACTTGGGCTTTCGCCAAATCCGCCTGAGCCGTACTGTTGTTGCATATGTCTTTCTGCCGCTTGGTACGAATTTTGATATCTGCTCTCAAAATCAAACTCCGGCGGCGGTATCGGTTGAAACTGTTCGACTTCGAAAGTGGGGGTAAGCTGTACATTGTTAAACTTGTCAGTAAATGATGCCAGTTCCTCGCGCAATGCCTGTTTGATGACTTTCAACGGTGCCTCTACGCTCGTCTGACCGCTGGGCTGGTCGTTGACTATCGCCATAAACGGATTTCCGCCACGGAATACTGCAACTGTTGCAAGTCGTGGTAATGATACTGTCGGCACCAAGTCAACTCCGCCCCAACTTGTCCCCACCAATGAAGCCGCCTATTGCGTCACAAGCCGCCTCAAATGCATTCTGAACGGGAGCAATGATGTTTTCGTCAAACCAACCTGCTACACTTTCCCACACGGTCTGTATATCTTCCCATAAATTTGAGAAGAATTTTGAAACGTCCTCCCAAACGCCTTTAAAGAAATCCGTAACTGGCGTAATTACATTCGTGTCAAACCATTAAGAAACGCTTGCCTATACGGCGACTATATCCTCCCATAAACTTTTGAAAAATCCTGATACAGATTCCCATAACCCTTTAAAGAAATTTGTTATAGGAATAACTACATTTTCATTGAACCACCCCGATGCTATTTTCCAAACAGCCTGTACAATTATATCCTGATCCGTCTCCATGTAACCATTCAAAATATGACTGATGAGACTACATACAAGAACGTCGGGATCACAGAGATGCCCGCGTTCAACACCAACCGCAACAACGCCTGCCATCTGAAAGGCACATCCCCCTGTTCGATGTGTCCGGGCCGGGAGATATAGATGATCGTACTGACCGCGAGCAGGTATCCTGCATAGCATACAGGAGAGAATCTGTCCAACAAAAACAGAGAGAAAATCCTAGATTTTATCCCTCGTGATATCCTTATACCCCTCGCCGAAGATCTCGCTCGCGGAAGACACGATCATGAACGCGGAAGTGTCCTCATCCTTCACGATCTCCTCCAGCCTGGGGTACATCTGCTTTCTGGTGACAATCATCAGCATTTCCTTCGGCGCATTCGTGTACGCCCCTCTTGCCGTGATGATCGTCGCCGTAGTGTCCAGCTCATCGAAAAGCCTCTGCTTCACCTGTTCCGGTTTCTCGCTGATGATATACACAAGCTTCGCCTCGTCCGAGCCGTACAGGATCTTATCCATCACGATCGAGTCCGTCACCACAGCGATCCCCGCATAAAACGCCACCGTCATATCCTGAAACACGATCCACGACGCGAGGATGACTATGCTGTCAAAGACAAGGAATAAAATGTTGGTCTTGACATGCCTGCGTTTCGTTCGGACAACTTTGACAATAATGTCGATCCCTCCGGTGGTCGCACCCGCCTTGAACACCAGCGCAAGCGCCACACCGATCAGTGCACCGCCAAGCACCGCCGCGATCAGCAGATCGTCCGTCACTGCCCCATAGGCTGCCAGCGTGTTGATAAAAAAAGTGATCAGTGCCAGCGCATACATGGTAGAGCAGATAAATCGCCACCCAAATTTCCACAGCCCCAGCAGGACGATCGGAATATTGATGAGCATATTCACCGTACCAGTCGGAATCCTCGTAAATCGGTTCACCAGAATGGAGATGCCTGTCACGCCTCCCGGCGCGATATTGTTGGGATCCAGAAACAGACTGATAGCAACGGCATAGATCACCGCTGCTGCTGTCAGTATCACATAACATTTTACCCTTTTTATGACTTCTCTTTCCATAACGCCTCGTTATCAAATATTTGTTCTGACCTGCTTCGGCTGGTAGCCTTTGTCCTCCAGTGCCCTGATGATCTGGTTCTTATGGTCTGTTCCAAAGGTTTCAAGCGTGATCCGCAGCTCCACGGCCGCATTCCTGTTGATCGAGACAAACTGGTTATGTTCGAGTTTGATGACATTGCCGTTGAGCGAAGCAATCACTTCCGATACCTTCGTCAGCTCACCCGGCTTGTCAGGCAGCAGCACGGACACTGTAAAGATGCGGTCCCTGAAGATCAGACCCTGCTGCACCACAGAGGACATGGTGATGATATCCATATTCCCGCCGCTCAGTATCGATACGATCCGCTTGTTCTTCACCTCGAGATGGCGCAGCGCCGCCACCGTGAGAAGGCCGGAATTCTCGACAATCATCTTATGATTCTCCACGATGTCCAGAAAAGAGACGACAAGCTCCTCATCCGGCACCGTGACGATCTCATCTATATTGTCCCTGATATACGGAAAAATATTCTTTCCCGGCGTCTTGACCGCCGTTCCGTCCGCTATGGTGTTGACACCGGGAAGCGTGACAACCTCGCCCGCCCGCAGTGATTCCTGCATGCAGTTTGCCCCCGCAGGCTCCACACCGATCACTTTGATCTTCGGATTCAGGAGCTTTGCAAGCGTCGAGACGCCTGTCGCAAGCCCGCCCCCTCCGATCGGCACAAGAATGATATCCACCAGCGGGAGCTCCTTGAAGATCTCCATCGCGATCGTCCCCTGCCCTGTGGCAACTGTCAGGTCGTCAAACGGATGGATGAACGTGTACCCGTTTTCCTCCGCCAGCTGGTAGGCATACTCGCACGCCTCGTCGTAGACGTCTCCTTTGAGGATCACTTCCGCTCCGTACCCTTTCGTGCGGTTCACCTTCATGAGCGGCGTCGTTGTCGGCATCACGATCACGGCTTTCACACCGTACTTTTTCGCCGCATAGGCAACACCCTGCGCGTGATTGCCCGCCGACGCCGTGATCAGCCCCTTTTCACGCTCCTCGTCCGTGAGCGTGCTTATCTTATAATATGCGCCCCTCAGCTTATATGCTCCTGTGAGCTGCATATTCTCCGGTTTCAGATAAACCTTGTTTCCCGTCTGTCCGCTCAGATACTCGCTGTAGATCAGCTTTGTCTCCGAAGTGACCTTCTTCACGATCTCTGACGCTTCCTCAAATTTTTCCAGTGTGAGCATATCTGACATATTTATTTTCCTCCCTTCCAGAAAAACCACTTCTTCTTCGGTTTTTCGGCACTGTCATCATCACAGGCATCCTCCCCGGAAACAGTCTCTCCGGGATCCTCCCCCTCAGGATCTCCTGCATCCGGAACCTCCGCCTCCGGCACGGGATCCTCGCTCTTACCATCCTGCGCATCTGCATGCTCTGCCGTCACGGCAGCTTCATCCGGGCTGTCAGCTGACAGCTCCTCCGGCTCCCTGCCGTCCTCCGTCTTCACATCGAACAATGCGTTCACAAACTCATCCGCGTTAAACTTCTGAAGATCCTCGATCGTCTCACCCACGCCGATGTATTTGACCGGCACATTGAGTTCTGACTGTATCGCCACCGCGATTCCGCCCTTTGCTGTGCCGTCCATCTTGGTGAGAACGACACCTGTCAGGTCCGCCACCTCGCCGAATTCCCTTGCCTGCGAGAGCGCGTTCTGCCCTGTCGTCCCGTCGAGCACGATCAGGTTTTCCCTGTGCGCATCGGGAAATTCCCTGTCTATGATGCGGTTCATCTTCCGGAGCTCCTCCATCAGGTTCTTTTTGTTGTGAAGACGCCCTGCCGTGTCACAGATCAATATATCGGCCTTTCTTGCCTTTGCGGCATTTACGGCATCATAGATCACAGACGCCGGATCAGCGCCGTCCGCGCCGCCGATCATATCGACTCCCGCGCGGTGCGCCCACTCTGCAAGCTGGTCTCCTGCAGCCGCCCGGAATGTGTCCGCAGCGGCGATCAGCACCTTCTTTCCCTGTCCCTTCAGGATACTGGCGAGCTTTCCCACAGATGTGGTCTTACCGACACCGTTGACACCGATCACAAATATGACAGACTGCTTCTTCTCAAAATCATACGCAGTCTCACCCACACACATCTGCTCCTTGATGCTCTCGACCAGGAGCTCCTTGCACTCGGAAGGCTGTCTCAGATGCCGCTTCTTCACATCCTCCTTCATGCGCTCGATGATGTCATTGGTCGCATTGACGCCGATATCCCCCATGATCAGGATCTCCTCGAGCTCCTCATAAAAATCGTCGTCGATCTCCGAGGCGCCGTAAAACACCGCATCGATCCCCGCGACGATATTGTCCCTTGTCTTATTTAAGCCTTCTCTTAAACGGCTGAAAAAACCTTTTTTCTCCCCTGCCATATCTGTCCTAAGCCTCCTTCTTTTCCCTCTCTTCCTGACTCCACCTGTCGACCTCGCTGTCGACAAGATTGACACTCACAAGGGTCGATACGCCTTTCTCCTGCATCGTGATGCCGTACAATCTGTCCGCCTGCTCCATCGTACCGCGCCGGTGCGTGATCACGATAAACTGCGTGCCTTTTGTCAGTTTGTTCAGATACTTCGCAAATCTGCTCACATTTCCCTCGTCGAGCGCCGCCTCGATCTCATCCAGCAGGCAGAACGGCGACGGCTTGAGATTCTGTATGGCAAACAGGAGCGCGATCGCTGTAAACGATTTTTCCCCGCCGGAGAGCTGCATCATATTCTGCAGCTTCTTGCCGGGCGGCTGCGCTATGATGCGTATCCCCGCCTCGAGTATATCCTCGTCCTCGATCAGCTCCAGCGTACCCTTGCCTCCGCCGAAGAGCTCCTTGAACACCTTGTCAAACTCCCGCTTGATCTCCTCGAACTTCTCAGAAAACTGCCTGCGCATTGCCGTGTCGAGTTCCTCAATGATCCCTTCCAGCGTCTTTTCCGCCTCGATCAGGTCATCATGCTGGTTCTTCATAAATGTATAGCGCTCCATCAGGACCTTGTAGTCCTCGATTGCATTGACATTGACATCACCGAGCTTTCGGATCTCGTCCTTGATATCGGCGATCTGCTTTTTCATCTCCGCGATATCCGTCAGCATCTCATTGCGCATGGACGCGGCATTGTTCAATGTGATCTCATACTCGTTCCACATATAGTTGATCTGGTTTTCGACGGTCTCCTCCAGCTTTTCCCTCTGAGAATTCAACCGGTACACTTCCTTGTCGAGCGCATTTTTCTTCTCGGACATCTCCTCCCGTGTCTGAAAGAAATTCTTCTGTCTCTGCGACAGTTCTTCCTTCGTCTTCTGCTTTTCCTTCAACGCAGTCTCCGCATCCGACTGTGTGGTATGCGACGCGCTGATCGTCTTCCCGATCTCCTCAATACTCTGCTGTCTGTTCTGAATATCTGCGAGACAGCTGTCAAGGCTGGTCTGCACTTCGGAGAGCTCCTCCCTGCTGCGAACCAGCTCTCCCTCGATACGGTTCAGGTTCGTCTGCTCAAACTCCTGTTTCTGGAGGATCTTTTCGTACTCCACATCCCATTCCCCGACCATTCCGGTCTTGCTGGACTCCTCGACCCGGTAATCTTCCAGCTCTCTCTGGTACGCGGCAATATTCTGCTCCAGTACTTTCTCATGCTCCTCCGATGCCTTCAGATCATTTTGTGTCCTCTCCTTGTCCGCATGGATCTCTGCCACTCTCCGCTCAATATCCTGCTGCTCCTCCTGCAAAGTCCCAAAACCCTGCTCCGCCTCGTTTTTTCTGTCCTCAGCCGCCACAACGTTCATTCTTGCCGTGTTCTGTCTGATGAACAGCTCCTGCAGTACGGCTTTCTCCTCCTCGATCGTCTTTCTGACATGGTTTCGCTCGGCCTTGATGTTCTCGATATCCGCATTGGCTGCGTCCAGCCTTTCCCTTGCCGCCTTCGATTTTTGTTCGAGTTCCTCGAGCTCCCTTCTCCGCCCCAGCAGATTGGAATTATTCTTGAATGCGCCGCCGCTGATCGCACCGCCCGGCACGAGGAGTTCTCCCTCAAGCGTTACCATCCTGACACTGTAGTCATACTTTCTGGCGATCCTGACTGCATTGTCAATGTTATCTATCACAACGATGCGCCCGAGCATCGTCTTTGCCACATTCCTGTATTTTGCGTCCGTCCGCACGAGGGAATCCGCCAGCCCGATCGCCCCCGCCTCCCTCAGCACGCCCGGCGTCCTGAACTCCTGCGGCTTCGTGATGCTGGTCAGCGGGAGGAACGTAGAGCGCCCAAAACGGTTTCTCTTCAGAAAACCGATCATTTTCTTCGCGGTCTCCTCGTCCTCCGTGACGATATTCTGTATACTTCCGCCAAGAGCGGTCTCGATCGCTGTCTCATACTCCTTGTCGACCTTGATGATATCCGCCACAACGCCGATGATCCCCCTGTTGTGCTCCTTCTGTTCCATCACCTTCTGAATGCTGTTGCCAAAGCCCTCGTACCGCTCCGTGAGGTTGGAGATCGTGTCGAGCTGTGAACGGTATCTCTGATATGCCGCCTGACTCTCCCGGATCTCCTCATCCTTCCGGGTCAGTCTCCCGCGGAACGTTTTGTTGTGTTCCTCCAGTTCTGTCAGATGCGTGTTGACTTCGATGATCCGGTCGTTAATGCGCTGGAATTCCTCCTGCAGCGCCTCGATCTCGGCATCCCGCTCCGCCTCGTCACTCCTGGCGCGCAGAAGCTTTGAGTTTAACTCTGCCTTCCGGATGCGCAGCTGTTCCATCATCGTGTCAAAACTGCTCATCTTTGATTTGATGTTTGCACGTTCATTCAGCATCGCGATGATCTGGTTCTTGTCTTCTTCTATTTTATCATTCAGCTCCTCGATATGCGACTGCACTTCGAATAACAGGCCCTTCGCCTCATTCCGCTCCTTCTCCAGTCCAGCCACTTTCTCGTCCAGCACAGCCTTGTCCTCAAGGATCCTGGCTCGCTCTGCTTCCCTCCCGGCGATCTGCTCCTGTATCACCTGGATCCGTTCCCGAAAATGCCTTTCGTTTCCCTGCGCCCCTTTGATCTGTTCTCTCAATACATTGATCTCGCCCTCAAGTTTTCCGCGCATGACGCTGGCGTCCGTCAGTGCATTTCGGGTAGATTCGATATCCCGGTCCAGCTCTTCGATATGTACCTGGATCTCGTCGTATTCAACCTTTATACGGTCATACTGCTGCGCAGTATTGTTATAGTCCTCCTGGGCGATCCTGTATTTGTCCTCGATCTCCTCCAGCTGTCCTGTCAGCTTCCTGTTTTCCAGCAGAAAGACATTGACGTCGTACTCTTTGAGTTCTTCTTTCTTCTTCAAGTATACCTTTGCCTTGTCGGACTGCTTTTCGAGGGGGCCTACCTGTTTTTCGAGCTCGCTCAGAATGTCCGTCACACGCACCAGATTATTCTTCTCGTCCTCCAGTTTTTTCTGGGCTGTGGCCTTGCGCTTTTTGAACTTGACGATACCTGCCGCCTCATCAAAAAGCTCACGCTTCTCCTCCGGCTTGCCGCTCAGGATCTTCTCGATCTGCCCCTGGCCGATGATCGAGTACCCCTCTTTACCAATGCCCGTGTCATAAAATAATTCATTTACATCCTTCAAACGACAGGGAGTCCCGTTGATCGAGTACTCGCTTTCGCCTGAACGATATAAACGCCTTGCCACTGTCACCTCCTGATAGTCGATCGCCAGCGTGTGGTCCGCGTTGTCAAAAGTGATCCCCACATACGCATACCCCAGCGGTTTTCTGAGCTCTGTCCCGGAAAAGATAACATCCTGCATGGATTCCCCCCGCAGCTGCTTGATGCGCTGTTCGCCCAGCACCCACCGCACCGCATCCGCCACATTGCTCTTGCCGGAGCCGTTGGGTCCCACGATGCCCGTGATCCCCTGATGAAACTGAAACACGATCTTATTGGCAAAGGATTTGAATCCCTGCACCTCAATACTCTTTAAATACATTCCTTACCTCACCGTATGCCGTTATTTTTTGCCCTTCAATCCCCGGAGCGCCTCATATGCCGCCTGCTGTTCCGCCGCCTTTTTGGTTCTCCCCACTCCGGAACCGATCAGCCTGTCATCAAGATACGCCTCAACGCTGAACTGTTTATCATGGTCAGGACCGGTCTCCCCTACCAGCTCATACCTGAGCTGTGCCGTATTTTTCTTCTGGATCTCTTCCTGCAGAAGTGTCTTGCTGTCCATGAACAGGATCTTATCCTCCAGATCCGACAGCACGAAACGATAGATGAACTGCTTGGCGTGGTCGATGCCGCCGTCAAGAAAGATCGCACCGATCACCGCCTCCATGACATCAGAGATGATGGAATCCCTCTTTCTTCCCCCTGTCGACTCCTCGCCCTTTCCGAGCAGTATGTATGTATTCAGGTTGATGTCCCTCGCACAGTAGGCGAGCGCAGGTTCACATACCATGGACGCGCGCAGCCTTGTCAGCTGTCCCTCGGGCATGTCCTCATTTTCATTGTACAGGAATTCGCTGGACACGAGTTCGAGGACTGCATCTCCCAGAAATTCCAGTCTCTCATAATTATTTAATTTGTTGATCTTCTGCTCGTTGGCAAACGAACTGTGTGTCAGAGCCTGCTTCAGCAGCGCATCATTCTGAAAATGATATCCGATCTTTCCCTGCAGCTCCTGCAGGGCTTCCTTCATATTCCGCATTTTTGCCTCCTGTTCGATTCTTCCCCTACTTGTGCGCCGGACACCCGTCAGCTTCTGCTGACAGTCTTCCTCTGGGTGCACGTGTGCATAAAGAAAGCCCTACAAAGGGCTTCCTGCTTTTTCGATCCATTCGACAGCCTCCCGCACTGTCGTTATTTTGTCCAGACCTTCTGTCGGTATCTGCAAACCGGTCTCCTCCTCCACCCCCATAAAGATCTGATACAGATCCAGTGAATCAGCACCCAGATCTGTGAGAAAAGTCATATCCATCTCGATCTCATCCGGATCCATACCCAAAACGGTGGCTGCAACCTTCTTCAAAGCTTCAAATTCCATTCGATCAGATCCTTCCTTACTCGTCTTTCAAGACAACTTTATCCTTTATTTTCTGATTGATCTTCTGTTCCTTAAAAGTCACGCACTGCAAAATCGAATTTTTGATCTCGACCGCCATGGAACTCCCATGGGTCTTGACCACCAGCCCATTCAGCCCCAGCAGCGGCGCTCCTCCGTACTCGTCCAGGCTGAACCCCTTCAATGTCTGTTTGAGTGCAGGCTTTACCAAAAGTGCACCGATCTTGCTTCGAAGCGATGTCATCATACCTGCTTTTACCTTTTTGATCAGCGTGGCTCCGACCCCTTCATACAGCTTCAGGATGATGTTGCCCGCAAACGCCTCGCACACGATCACATCCGCATATCCTGTGGGGATATCCCTCGCCTCGATGCTTCCTATAAAATTGATCTCCGGACAGTTCTTGAGCATCGGGAACGTCTCCTTCACGAGCGCATTCCCTTTCTCCTCCTCCGCCCCTATATTGACGATCGCAACCCTGGGATTCGGTATACCGACCACACTTTCCATATACACGGATCCCATCTTTGCAAACTGAACCAGATGTGAAGGTCTGGCATCGACGTTGGCGCCGCAGTCGATCAGCAGGGCACAGCCTGTCTCCGTCGGGATCAGCGGTGCCAGGGGCGGTCGCTCGATCCCCTTGATCCTTCCCACGATCAGCTGTCCGCCGACGAGCACAGCTCCGGAACTGCCAGCCGAGACAAACGCATCACACGCCCCGCTCTTCACCAGGTTCAGCGCGACCACGATGGAAGAATCCTTCTTTTTCCTGATCGCCATCACCGGAGGCTCCGCAGTCTCGATCACCTCTGTGGCATTCACCACCTCGACCTGTTCTTTATTGTAAGTATACTGAATGAGCTCTTTCTCGATCTCTTCCTGCCTGCCCGTCAGATATACCTTGATCCTGCTGTTTTCATTGACAGCCTCCACCGCGCCCTTCACGATCTCCGCCGGTGCATTGTCACCACCCATGGCATCCACTGCCACTCTGGTTCTCTCATCCATTGCCATAATCCTCCATAGTTCGCTCTATACTTTATAAATATACTAGACATGCCATCAAAAATCAAGGGAAATCAAATAAAAAGGTGCAAAGCCTTATTTTCTCATAAAACTTTACACCTTTTATCTCTTTTCGGATCCACCACATCAGTCAACTGCAATGATCTCCTTCTTGTTGTATGAGCCGCATGCCTTGCACACTCTGTGAGGCATCATCAAAGCGCCGCACTTGCTGCACTTAACCAATGTAGGCGCGCTCATCTTCCAGTTTGCTCTTCTCTTATCTCTTCTGCTTTTTGAAGATTTATTTTTTGGACATATAGACATTGTTACACCTCCTTATCCGCATTAAACAGATCCTTTATTGCCGCCATTCTGGGGTCTGGTACGAAATCGTCACACCCGCATTCGCCGTCGTTCAGATTTCTGCCGCATACCTTACAGATTCCCTTACAATCCTCTCTGCACAGTATCTTCATCGGCCAGTTCAGCAGTAATTCATCATTGATTAGTTCATCCACATTTAAGTGATATCCCTCCATAACGGACGATGATTCCCCGTATTCACCGGAATTCCCGTCCTCTGCATCATCACCCGCATAATCCGGCGAGACGACCACAGTGTCAAAGGATAAATCAAATGTATAATCAACATCTCGCAAACACCTGTCGCAGGCAAGCCCAAACGTCAGCCTTGCACTTCCCTGAACCAGTGCTTTCGATCGTCCTATATTAGAAAGCCTCAGCGCAACAGGACTCTTCTCTCTGACCGGGAAGCTTCCATACGGACTGGCAAACGTATCTCCCTCGTAGGGTACATCCAGCTCCTGCACTTGTCCTTCATTTATAAATACATCTGTCAAATTCACTAACATCGCAGACTCCTATCCACACATTCATTTATTATACAGAACGGGGGGGATTTTGTCAACCAGAAATTTTCTTTTATTCGCCGTTTATTTGCTGTTGATGAGACACACTCTAAAACTGTTGGACACCGGCCGTGTCTGTGATATAATAAAGCATCCCATTTCATCAGCAGACACAAGGAGGAGCCATGAAAGTCACAGCAATCATTGCCGAGTACAACCCTTTTCACAACGGACATTTATACCAGCTGAATACCATACGCCGAACGCTGGACACAGATATCATCGTCGTCGTCATGAGCGGGGACTTCATGCAGCGCGGCATACCCGCCGTTGTGGACAAATACGAACGCTGCCAGATGGCTCTCGAAAACGGCGCCGATCTGGTCTTTGAACTCCCTGTATATTTTGCGCTCGGCAGCGCGGAATACTTTGCGCAGGGCGCCGTATCCCTGATCGACAAGCTTGGCGTCGTCGACTTCCTGCATTTCGGAAGCGAAGCCGGGGACATTTCCCTTTTGTATGAACTCACCAGCACAATGCTCGCCCACGAATCAGACGCATACAAAGCGATGTTGAACAAATATCTGAAACTGGGCTATTCTTTTCCCGCTGCCAGAGACCACGCGCTGTCAGAGCTGATCCCGGATCAGGCGATCAGGCAGCTTGTCAGCGCCCCCAACAATATTCTCGGGATAGAGTATGTGAAGGCCCTCATCCAGAGAAACAGCTCCATAAAGCCCGTGACTCTTGCGAGGGCTGGCGAAGGCTATGCCTCCGATTCCCTTGCGACAGACAGCTTCGCCTCGGCTAATGCCATACGCAAAGCGCTCCTGTGTCGTTCTGATCCCGGTGACGACAGCCCTTCCGCGCAGTATTCCGGATCGGAACAAAGTGCCTCTCCCGATATACCGCTCTGTGTCCAAAAACAGATCCCAGCCTCCGTGTGCGCTTTGCTGTGCCAGAAAACGCTCCTGTACGCAAATGATTTTTCAGAAGTACTTCTATACAAAATGCTTCAGGAGCAGATGCTCCAAAATAAAATACTTCCGTCCGCGGCATTGCAGGGTGCCAGCCGCAAAGGCGCGTTTTCAAAATACTATGATATCGGAATCCAGCTATCCCACACGCTGTACAACAATCTACCCGGCTTCACGACATTTGAGGATTTCGCGCTATCTTGCAAGACCAAAAATCTCACCTACACGCGCATATGCCGCGGACTCATGCACATTCTCCTGGATATGACGCAGGAAAAAGCAGACCTATTCAAACAGGAGGACTACGCACAGTACGCGAGGCTTCTCGGCTTTACAGAACGCGGAAGACAGCTGCTGGGATCCATCAAGGCAAATTCCTCTATCCCTGTCATCACAAAGCCTTCCAGTGCATTGAGACAGCTTGGCGGTACAGCGCTAATGTCATTATATTCCGATATCCACGCCGCAGACATCTATGACAGTGTCCGGCAGCAGAAACAATTCCGCCTGTCGGACACCCTGTCAAAACAACCCGTTGAAATGATCCAAAAGATCCATATGACCCGCCAAAACGAACTGACCAGGCAGATCATAAAACATGATTGAATAGATATGATATTAATTCTTAAAGCTGTGGATCGGCGCCGGGATCCTGCCGCCGCGGTTGACAAAGGCATCGCAGGAGTACCTGTTGACAGGCATGATCGGCGCATATCCAAGCAACCCCCCAAACTCCGCGCTGTCTCCCACGGTCTTTCCGATGACCGGAATGATGCGGACAGCCGTCGTCTTCTGGTTGACCATACCGATCGCGAGCTCGTCGGCTATGATGCCTGCGATCGTCGTCGGCTTCGTGTCGCCTGGGATCGCGATCATGTCCAGACCGACGGAGCAGACGCACGTCATGGCCTCCAGCTTCTCCAGCGTGAGTGCGCCGGCGTTTACCGCGTCGATCATTCCCTGATCCTCGCTGACCGGAATAAACGCACCGCTTAAGCCCCCCACATAGGAGGACGCCATCACACCACCCTTCTTCACCTGGTCATTTAAGAGGGCCAGCGCCGCCGTCGTCCCGGGCGCTCCCGCATACTCCAATCCGATCTCACACAGAATGTCAGCCACACTGTCGCCGATCGCAGGCGTGGGCGCCAGCGAGAGGTCGACAATGCCGAAAGGAATGCCGAGCCGTCTCGACGCCTCCTGCGCCACCAGCTGTCCCACTCTCGTCACCTTGAAGGCTGTCTTCTTGATCGTCTCGCAGAGCACCTCGAAATTCTCCCCGCGCACACGCTCCAGCGCGTTCTTGACAACACCCGGCCCGCTGACGCCCACATTGATGACAGCATCCGCCTCCGTCACCCCGTGAAATGCTCCTGCCATAAACGGATTGTCATCCGGCGCATTGCAGAACACGACCAGTTTCGAACATCCGATCGAATCATTATCCTTTGTCAGCTCTGCAGTCTCCTTGATGATATCGCCCATCAGCCGCACCGCGTCCATATCGATGCCCGTCTTGGTAGAGCCGAGATTGACGGAGCTGCACACGAGCTCTGTCTGTGCCAGCGCCTGCGGGATCGAGCGCAGCAGGAGCTCATCCGCCTCCGTCATGCCTTTTGATACCAGCGCGGAGTATCCGCCGAGAAAATTGACGCCGACATCCTTTCTCGCCCTGTCAAGCGTCCTGGCGATCGTCACGAAATCCTCGGAAGTCCTGCACGCAGATCCACCGATCAGAGCGATCGGCGTGACAGAGATCCGCTTGTTGACGATCGGGATTCCGAACTCTTTCTCGATCGTCTCGCCAGTGGACACCAGATCCTTTGCCACAGTTGTGATCTTATTGTAAATCTTTTCATTCAGACGGCCAAGATCCGAGTCGATGCAGTCAAGCAGGCTGATGCCGAGCGTGATCGTCCTGACATCAAGATTTTCTTTCTCGATCATTTTATTTGTCTCTAACACTTCATTTATATTTATCATCCTATCTAATGCCCTCCTGGAAAACTCATTGAATATCCATACCACGCGGCTCACAGCCTGTGCATGCTGTTAAAGATCTCTTCTCTCTGACATTTGATGATGACACCGATCTCCTCGCCGAGTCTGTCAAGGTCGTCCGACACTTCGCTGACGGACTTGACCGCTTTTCCCATATCCGCGATCATCATCATGTTGAAATAATCGTCAACGATCGTCTGAGATATATCCAGAATGTTCACCTTGTTCTCAGCCAGATATGTACATACTTTTGCGATAATACCGACAGTATCTTTTCCCACTACTGTAATGATTGTTTTTTTCATGATCTGCAACTCCTATCTCTATTTTATTATATATCATATCTCTGCCAGCCGAGACATCGCACTCCGGTCCGCCACATATATCGGAAAATCATCCGGCTTATATGGATTATCCGCCATGGAGATCTCCAGCCGGACAGTCTCATAGGCAAGCTCTGCCAGATTGTTCTCCTTGCTCAGATGGCCTAAGAATACCGTCTTCAGACCGTCGTGCAACAGCCTGCTCAAAAGCTTTCCGGAGAGTTCATTGGACAGATGACCTCTGTTTCCCAGGATCCGCTGTTTTAGTGCATACGGATATGGTCCCACCTGCAGCATATTGATATCGTGGTTTGCCTCGAGCAGCAGGACATCCATTCCCCTGAGACACTCGACGGTATACTCATTGTAGGTCCCAAGGTCAGTCGCCACCGCCATGCGCCTGTTTCCATACTGGAATCTGTATGCGACCGGCTGCGCCGCATCGTGCGAGATCTTCATCGGATTGACCGTGATATCCTTTAAGATGAATTTCTCATCCTCCCTGACCACACGAAAAAGTGAGTCATCTATCACCCCAAGATTACTCACTCTCTTAATGGCTGTTATAGTTCCCTTTGTCGCATAGATCGGTATCCCGTATTTTCTGCAGATAACACCAAGACCGCTGATGTGATCCGCATGTTCATGTGTGATCAGTATCCCGTCTATATCCTTTCCTGTCAATCCGAGCTGCCCCAGTCCTTCCACTGTCCTCTTGCAGCTGATCCCTACATCTACCAGGAGATGCGTGGCGTCTGTACCGATATAGATACAGTTCCCACTGCTCCCGCTGGCTATACTGCACATTCTCATCTGATCATTCCTCTGTTTCCTGCCGCTGCTGCGCATATGCGGAGCAGCGGCTATTTCTCTTATTCACTATTTCCAGTATACATCGATCTTGTCCCCGTTGTAAAGCTCCTGCGTGTATTGTGCATCCTTCCCGTTTACAAGGGTGACGATGCCCGATCCCTGCATTCTGCTGGTATCAAAATCAATGTAGTCAAATATATCGACAAACATGTAGCTCTGTTTTCCCCGCATGACGATCGGCTTCTGATTGACGATGACGATGATCTTTTTGCCGGCATCCACCGGCGGCTCTTCTTTTTCCTTTGCGGCTGCCGCCTTTTTCTGCTCACGGTTATCAGCCTTTTCAGTTCTGTCAGTCCGGGCTGTACCATACCGCCGCTCCTGTCTGGACTCCTCCACCGACGTTTTGGCGCTGTCCGTCTCCGCCGCCCTTATCTCTGGTTCTTTGCTTTCGGGTTCTGCGTTATCTTCCGGTCCAGCGTGTTCTTCGCTCCCGGGATCCGCCCCGGAGTCGCCGCTTTCACCGGATTCTGATCCAGAGTCACCGCTTTCGCCGGATTCTGATCCGGAGTCACCGCTTTCACCAGATCCTGATCCGGAGTCGCCGCTTTCACCGGATTCTGATCCGGAGTCGCCGCTTTCACCGGTTCCGGCTTCCGCGTCACCACTGTTCCCTGCCTCATCTGACGGGCTCTCTTCCTCCGCTTTCTGCTGTTCCGGCTCAGTCTCCACTTCCGCTGCCGTCTCTGTCTCCGTTCCCTCCGATGTCACATTTTCTTCCGCAGGTTTTGCGTTTTCCTTTTCCTTACTGTTTCTTTTTCCCTCCCTGCGCCTGTCACTGTTCAGCTCGATATGTGATTCCTTGTAGATCTCTTTCAGCTCGTACTCTTTCCTGTTCTTGAACTCAAGCTGGTCGGAAGCGCAGACCTCCATCGTGTCATCAGCCTTTGTCCCATTGATGAACAGGATCATGTCCTCCGGGGAAAGTCCCATGTATTCAAAGAATTCATCATATGTATATGCAGAAGATACGACGATCTCGTCACCATTCTGGATCAGGTACTCCTCCGTCACCGCAGTCCCGTTCACCTTGACCGGTTTCGGAAGCGGCATCTCATCACCGTTAAGATACACGACGATCTTGCCGTTATAGTCGATCAGGTCCGCGATCTTCTCCTGCGCCGGGGTCCCGAGCGTGGACTCTTCCAACACAATGACGTCGTTTGATTTGATATTATGGCTAAGGCTTACCTCGTCACCGTTCACATACACATGCGCGCTCTCTCCATACTCCCCTTTTGTAACGCGGTTCTTGCCATTCACGGTATAGCGCAGTTCCTCGCCGCGTCTCGGGAAAAGCCCCTCCCTGGTGAAGTCAGCCTGCATCGCCGCATCCGTGACAGTAAGCTTATTGTTGTCATAGAGCTTGATCCGGTTTCCGTTAAAGGTGATGTAGATAAAATTATTGTACTGCTCATAGTACGTCAGGCAGATCCCGATCGGTGTGATGATCGTCGAATCCCTCAGGGCGTCGTCCGGGAAGTCCACGTCCCGCATGATCTCCTCGCCGCGCAGCGCCACGCGCTTCGGGTCAAGCCCCAGCTCCGCGGCAACCAGCTCGTCAAATCCCTTGATCTTGCCGCCACCGCCGACGATAAACACCGCACTCGGGGATTTGCCGCCGTTGAGTTCCTTGATCGCATTCGCTGCGAGCTTTGACATTCTCTCGATCTCAGGCTGACAGATCCCGATCACTTCCTTTGCGGTGATGGTCTGCTCCGCGCCCATGATATCCTCGTATACGATCTCCTCCTGGCTTGCCGCGGCAGTCTTGATCATCTCCGCCGTCGTGAAATCGATCAGGCAGGTCTTTGCCAGAAGCTCTGTCAATGTATCTCCTGCGCAGGGGATCATGCCAAACGCAGTCACGCTTCCGTCGTCTGTGATCGAGATATCAGATGTGCCTGCACCGACATCGATCATTGCGATATTCAGCAGTCTGAACTTTTCCGGGATCGCGACGCGGATCGCCGCGATGGGCTCCAGCGTGAGATTTGCCACCCGCAGGCCGGCAAGCTCCACCGCGCTGTACAGTCCGTCGACGACATCATCCGGCAGAAAAGTGGCTATGATATCGGCTCCGATCGTCCTTGCCTTGTGATGTTCGGGCTGCCCCATCCACATCCCGTTCAGAAAATACCGCACCACGGAATATCCCACGCAGTAAAAATGCATATTGGTATCATTCTTTTCCTGAAAATCTTCAAAAGCCTGCTCTATGCCCAGTGAGATCAGATTGCTCATGTCCTCCTTGGTGACGTTGCGCTCCTTGTCCAGATCCATATCCGCATGGACGTTCATCGTTTTCAGCACGCGTCCAGCCGCCGCGATACACACTTCATCCAGCTTGATCCCCGTCTTATCCTGCAGCGACTGCCTGATATCCGCTATGGCAGCCGCTACCCTGTTGATATCATGGATCTGCCCGTCGAGCATGGCGCGCGTCTGATGCTGGCGGATCTCCTGCGCTGTCACCACAAACCGTTCTCCCTGCCTGTATCCCACAGTGCCCACCATGCTTCTCGTACCGATATCCAGTCCAAATACAAGTTCCTCTCCGTTCACTTTCGTCTCATTCATATTCCAATCCCCCATTATCATAAGAGTACTTTTTACAAAAGTACATTTCTGATCTGTCTGTAAGTCTCTTCCAGATCACCGTTGTTTGATATCACCACTTTACAGTGTTCCCTGAATTCAGCCTCACTCAGCTGTCCTCTCATGATATCGGCAGTTTTTTGCGGGCTGTAGTGCCTGCTCTCCGCCAGCCGCCGCTCCCGCACTGCCGCATCAGCATGGATATACCACAGCTCATCTGCTATTTTATCATACTGTTCTTCGATCAGCAGCGCTGCCTCGATAAAGAAGTAGTCCGCCTCACCCTTCTCCCTCTCATGCGCGATCTGCTCCAGAATATATCTTTTTACCGCCGGGTGAACGATCTCATTCACACGCTCCAGCAGTTTCTGATCCCCAAAAATGATCTCCGCCATCCTTGTCTTGTCGATCGTATCATCCGCATTTAATATCTGTTGTCCGAGAAGGCCGACAAGTTCCTGATGACATTCCTGTCCCGGTTCATACAGTAAATGTGCCGCCTCATCAGCTCTCACGATCCTGCACCTGTAATGTGCTTCTATATAGGAAAGCACCCGTGTCTTTCCGGCGCCGACTCCGCCGGTGATCCCTATTATCTTCATTACTTCGCCTCGTACCAGTCCGTTCCCGTGTGCAGGTCGATCTCCAGCTTCACTGCAAGTTCGCACGCATTCTGCATCTCGTGCGTCAGCACTCTGCGCACCTCCTCAACCTCATCGTTCCTGGTCTCGATCAGGAGTTCATCGTGGATCTGCAGGATCAGTTTTGACTTGAGACCCTCCGCCTTCAGCGCATCGTACACATGTACCATGGCATATTTGATGATATCCGCCGCTGTTCCCTGGATCGGGGAATTCATGGCAACACGCTCGCCGAACGAACGCTGGTTAAAATTGGTCGAGCGCAGCTCCGGTACAGGTCTGCGCCTGCCGAACATGGTCTCGCAGTATCCATTGTCCTTCGCATCCTCCACCAGCTTATCCAAAAACTTCTTGATTCCCGGATATGTCTTAAAATACGCATCAATGTATGACTTTGCCTCCCTGGGCGTAATGCTCAGATCCTGGCTCAGTCCAAACGAGCTGATCCCGTACACGATCCCGAAATTCACCGCTTTCGCATTGCGCCGCTGCAGGTCTGTGACCTCCTCAAACGGTGTGTGAAACACCTTCGACGCCGTGATCCGGTGAATGTCCTCATCCATCCTGTACGCCTCGATCAGCTGCCTGTCATCGGACATGTGCGCCAGCACCCTGAGCTCGATCTGCGAGTAATCCGCATCCATGAAAATGCAGTCCTTCTGGGGTATGAACACCTTTCTGATCCGTCTGCCAAGCTCCATGCGCATCGGGATATTCTGCAGATTAGGTTCCGTGGAACTCAATCTTCCCGTCGCGGTGATCGTCTGGTTAAAGTTCGTGTGTATCTTGTTGCCCTCATCAATAAATGCCGCAAGCCCTTCTGCATAAGTCGACTTCAGCTTCGCAAGCCCCCTGTATTCCAGGATATCCCTGACGATCGGATACTCCGGCGCCAGCTTGTCGAGCACATCTGCTGCAGTGGAATAACCTGTCTTTGTCTTCTTCCCGCCGGGCAGTTTCATCTTCTCGAACAGGATCTCCCCCAGCTGTTTCGGGGAGTTGATATTGAAAACTTCCCCTGCCGCCGTATGGATCTCCTGCTCCAGCTCGCCGATCCTGCCGCCCAGCACCTCCCCGTATGCCTTGAGTTCCTCAGGCTTCACGAGAATGCCCTCCCGCTCCATGTCGAACAGCACATAACTCAGCGGCATCTCCAATTCCCGAAAGAGCCTGTCCATGTTGTTTTGTCCCAGCGCCTCCTCCAGCAGCGGCTTCGCTTTATATAAAATGTACGCTTCCTTTACAAGGTAGAACAGGCACTCTTCCCTCCTGTCCCGGAATGCAGAGTCCAGATCCGCTTTGCCAAACAGGTCCGACCATTTCGGAAGCTCGATATTGAGATACTCATCCGCCACATCCGTGATCTCATAATCACTTTTCAGCGGATTGATCAGATAAGCTGCAATTTTACAGTCAAAAAGCTGCTTTGTCAACGCATGAGATGAAAGATTTCTGTCATTTTCTGCAGAGATCATGTCTTCATAGTCATTTTTCACATCGAACACAGAGACGGACATCTTTTCAGAAAGCAGCAGCTTTTCGATCTGTTCTTTGATACAGTCTTCCGACAGGGCACCGCCGCTCTCTATATAATGAATATTCCTCTCGTCCGCAGAACCGCCGCACAGAATGCACCCGAAAACCTCTTCCCCGGCATCCATCTGCAGATACATCTGCCCATCCGCATGTGCGCCCAGCTCCCCCGCATCTTTGGCGCGGACATGGACCAGCCTGATCGCGGCGTTTCCTGCCTTTGCCGCTGTTTCAAACACGGTCTGGACATCCTCGGCAGTCCTGACCGTGATCATCCTGAGATCCCGCCTGATGTCGAGCGCCGGCGCCTGCTTCACCTGCGCACACTGTTCAAACTGGCCGCTCAGCGAAAGCTTTTTTAATTTCGCGGCTGCCTCCGGTGTAATAGTAACCGTCCCCTCTGATTCCAGCCTCATGGCTTCCATCATATGATCCGGAAGATCAGTCTCCGTATGCGTGTTGATGGCATACAGCCCCTTGCAGGCATCGGCACTGGCTTTCTTTTCCGCCAGTTTTTCCCGCAGACTGTTCTGCGTCAGATCGTCTATATCCGTATATATATTTTCGATCGATCCATAGGTCTTTAACAGGCCGCATGCCGTCCGCTCCCCGATCTTTACCACTTTCGTCAGTATATAGAGCTCCGGAAGCTGTGCAGGACCGATCCCGTATGACGCCTCCACATCCCCCGCAGTATAATCCTTCAATACCGTCTGTCCGCCGGCCGTTTCCGGCATGCACAGCCTTATCCGGTCTGAAGCCAGCTGCAGAAGGATCCGCTCCCCGGTTACCAGCACGAGCTCTTCCTGCAGCCGCTCTGCCACAGTCCCGATCAGATCGCCCGGCGCAGACTCTGCCCTTTCAAGAATATTGATCTTCATGGCGGACAGGACTTCCTTCAGCAGCGGTATCTGTCCCCGCAGTCCGTCTGACTCCTGACGCGCGCCGGCAGGTTCCCCTGCGCCGAATACCACGCTCAGATATTCCGGCTTTTCCTTCTCGGCCACTTTGAATAATATGTTCAAAAATCCAGCGATGGCATTCGTGTGGGATCCCGCCGGATCTGTCATAACCGGCACGCTGTAGTATGCTTTTCTCAATATACTATGGCCGTCCATCAATACAATCCTGCTCATTGTGCCCTAAACTCCTCCCAGTATCAGTATAAAAAATATCAGTGAACCAACTAAAAAAAGACCGGCTTTCAGCTGTTTATATACCTTTCTGCGTGTAATGGTACGATTCAGCCTGTCCTCCAGTTCACTCTGCACATCAATATCCTCGGCATTTTCCAATCTGCTGATCCCTTCTGTCAAGAGATATTCCACTGTCAGCTCCTCCATGCATTCACTGCAGGAGATGATATGTTCTACCAGTCGAAACTCTGTATCCCTGTCCAGCTCGTCCTTCAGAAACAGATGGATACAGCGCTGTGCCTCTTTACAATCCATTGCTGTCCTCTTGGTTTACCATAACTTGTTTTCTAAAGAACTGTTCAGAAATAACATGTGCAATCGGAGAAATAGACAAGTCAAGATGTACAGGTTATTTTGAATAGTTCCTAAGTGCTCCACTTTATTAATAATACACTATATCCCGTCAATTTAAAAGAGAATTTTATGAATTTACCAATAATTTTTCTGACAACGGCAGCGGTAACCCTTTCCGATCACCGCTGCCGCTCCCCTGCAGGATTACATGACAGTATCTCCGTCGCTGATCTTCTGGATCAGCTGCTGCATCTCTTCCTTGCTCTTTACATTTTTGCTCTCCGCTATCACTTTCTCCTTCTCGTACTCTGTCATCTTACCGTAATGGTCGATCGCCTGCTCGTCCATCGCCATGCCGAACGCAAGGCCGAGCGGCATGACACCGCCCTGCTGCAAACCGTCTGTATAATCCATGATCACACCTCTTCCCGTGAAAACTGTACCATAAGCTATAGATAAGATCCGTTTATATCAGATCTTAATGTCCTATCATTTCCGGTCTGAGGTTTTCTTATGCATTTTTCAGACATTCCGGTCATCCTTTTTCCTCAACAGCTGCGATGTGTCCAGCGTCTGCTCCTGCGGATGGGACTTCTCATGCTTCCTCTGTCTTTTCTGCCGTTTTCCGGTTCCTTCTGTCTGCACTTTCCCTGTTTCCGACACTTGTGTCATCTGCTGTCCCTGCAGCAGATCGCTGTTCTGCTTTCCCTCGCCCGTATCACCTGCAGGCTGTTCTGTCTTTGTCCGTCCCCTGCCGGCAATAAACGGTATCCGCTTTGGCACATACTGAAACCGCCGCACTGCCACATCTGCGAGAAACAGGCAGACTGCAAGCGCCAGGAGTCCGTTGGTCAGGGGATACCCCTCCTTCGCCCTCGCGGCCGGACGCGACCAGACAGAATCCTCTTCTGTGATGATCCCGCCGTACTGCTGTGCAAACTTCAGATATGCGTCCGCGTTTATATCGAACTTATATTCATCCGAAAACTGTACTGCCGCCGCAGTGGTCATGTAGTTCTGGATCTCCCCACCTTCTGTGCGGCGTATATTAAAGTGATACAGGCCTGTCTGCGGTGTGGAGAGCTCCGCCTTGTATTTCCCCGGCGCTGCCGCATGGAGCTTTTCCTCCGTCACATCCCCATCCGGGTCGATGACTGTCACCAGGATCTCCGTCGCACCGTCATAGTCGCTGGTCTGATAGTCGATCTGGGTCCGCTCACCGGCCGTCACCACATTGACGCTGTCCTCACCCATGTCGGCATTTCCGGTGGAATAATCCACGATGCGCTTCCACAGCTGCACATAGTCTTCCTGGCCGGCAAA
Organism: Lachnospiraceae bacterium; assembly: GCA_009774375.1. Taxonomy (GTDB): domain Bacteria; phylum Bacillota; class Clostridia; order Lachnospirales; family Lachnospiraceae; genus COE1. Next base: position 6,111 of record VSNO01000037.1, on the reverse strand, counting down.
GGCGCCTGTCCACTCGCCGGTGACATCGCTGTTCCACGCCGCTGTCCTGCCCAGTCCGTACTGCCACACGGTCAGGATCGGATCGCCCTTCTCAGCGGACACGATCACCTGGCTGGAAGCAGTCTTGGGCGTGGCGGAGATATATCCGTAAAGCGCCGGCCAGCCAGCCGGGAACAGATCGCCCGTCAGCTCGTGGCTCTGCAGCACAGACAGGGAAAAGACGCCGTTCTGGATATAACTGTCGCCCCCCAGGAACACCTCCTGTGCAAAGATCTTCGGGACATCGCTGGATTCGTCCGAATAGTAATACCTGCCGCCGCAGTGATCCGCCAGACGTTTCAGCAGCCTTTTGTCCGAACCGTCGCCGACCGCCACGGTGGACAGTGTGATACCGCTGTCCGTGCAGCTGCGGATCACATCCGAAAAATTGTCCGTCTCTCCCATACCGTCTGTCAGCAGAACGATATGCCTGACAGAAGCCTCGCTCCCGGAGAGTTCCCGGACCGCCTCCTGCAGTGCAGGCCTGATCGTTGTGCCGCCGCCGTCACTGATCTGTCTGATCCCCTCCTTGATCGCCGCCTTATCCTCCGCCATCTGAAGCTCCACCTGCCACTCATACCGGTCGTCGAAGGTCAGAACGCCCACATAGTCCGTATCATTCAGATTGTCCACGGCAACCTCTGCCGCCCTGACAGCGATGTCGAGATTGCTGATGCCATAATTTCCCGCACTGCCCGTCATACTGCCGGACCGGTCGATGACCATGACCATCGCCATCGTCGGCATCTCGTTCACACCCCGAAGCTGCATATCCACCGGCAGCACAGTCTCCAGCACTGTATCCCGGTAGCCGCCCAGCGCAAAGCTGTTCTCCCCGCCGCAGCAGATCAGACCGCAGCCGTAATCCTTCACATAAGTCTCCAGACTGTCCAGAAACTGTTCCGGCAGATCGCCGATATACGCATCCGCCAATATGATCGCCTTGTAATCCAGCATCTCATTGATGCTGTCCGGCGCATTCCGCGCAGAGACGACACTGTGATCGCAGCCCGCCGCACGCAGCACTGCCGCAAAGCCCGATGTATCGACACCGCGCCCTGAGATGACCAGAACCTTCGGCGGCTGCTCCACCACAGCATAGGCACTGAAGAAATCATTCTCCTGACAGGTATCGCCCTGTGCCTGCACCTGCACCCGCAGGTTTTCCGTCGCGCCGCTGTCCGTTCCGGCATCGACCTGTGCACTGAACACAAAACGGTTGCTGCCCCTGTTCAGGTGCACACTGTTCGCCGCTGTCTGGCGGCTCCCATTGTAGAGCGTGATCACCGCATCCGTATCGTAATTGCTCTCCACCAGCACCGTGATAGCGTATTTATCACCCGGGTGCAGATATGCCGGAAGCGTGACATTGTCGATATAGGCATCCGGCGTCTCCTCGTTTTCGTACAGCAGCGTCAGAAGTTCCGCCTGCCCCGCTGTCAGCGCCTGCGCCATATTGCGGATATCTCCCCTGGTCTCCTTACCGTCTGTGAGCACCACGAGCCGTTTACTGTACTCCCCAGGGATCAGTGTGAGCGCCCTGGAGACTGCCTCCTCAAAGTTCGTCGCCGCCTTTTCGGGAAGCGTCATCAGCCCGCCATAGTGGTGTTCCGATGTCAGAAACTGCTCCACGAGCGCATCCTTTCCGAAAGTCACGATGCCGTAAGCATTTCCGGATGGCATCTCTGCGATCGCCTCCTGCAGATATGCCTCCGCCTCATCGAGATGCGCCTCATTGCTGTTGGAGAGATCCACCACAAAGACAGTCGCCGTCCTGCCGCTGCCCCTGTAGATCCGTATGCCCAAAAACGCCAGCAGGACACACAGGAACACCGCACCGCGCACGGCCAGATAAAATTTCCCATGATAGCGCATCTGACGCACATAGACGATCCACTCGACCACCAGAAACACCAGTGCCAGCAGTATGAAAAGATGCCTGACAGTCTGCTTCACCTTCTGCCGGCGCGCGATATGGGTGCTGTTTCCCGGAACTTCCGGCCCGGCAGTGATCCTGCCGTCCGATTCTGTGGCAGTCTGGAAACGCACCACATACGCTTCCTCATACACCTCATTTCCGATCGTGTACAGCCCCGCCCGGCCCGGCCGGCTCTCAAACTGGCTTCTGTCAGGCTCCGCCCACGGCTGCAGGGCGATCTCCTCCCCCGCATAATAAACGTTTGTGGCAAGCCATGAGGTGTCAGAGAGATAGATCATCGCATTCGCCAGGAAGACCGGAAACTCTGCGCGCAAAGGGAAATCTGATTCCCGTATGTCAAATCCGACGACGATCTCCTTCCTGTTGTCAAGCTCCCTGTAATAGCCCACACACTTCCCATCGTACTCCAAAAAGCTCTCCGCCCCCTCCGGAAGCGCAAAGCAGTATGCCGTGTTCACACCGATCGCAAAACCAGACAGCCCGGCAGTCAGATCACAGTCTGTCATGTCGAGCACCACATTTTCCAGCGTTTCCGTCGTCTCCCCACCGGCATTGCCGAAAACCAGCCGGTTCGTCTCCTCAATGTGCGGCGTCTGGCCTGCATCGTAGATCACGACATTGTAACCGGCATCCCTCAGCGGCGTTCTCGGCGTCAGTATATCGTCCTCCCCAGTCAGCGCCGCATCCGTCTCCGCCCTGGTGATGCTCTCCCCTGTGACAGCGAGATAGGCTTTCTCGATAAATGTGTTCCCGTCCCCGACAAGCAGACCCCGCATCAGATTCTCGCGGCTTTTCACTGCCGCCGAAGTGTTGTCACGCACAAGACTGTCGTCAGAACCGCTGGCAAATGCGATCTTGTCGATCCGGGACGTGATCGTCCTCCCCCGCCAGTCCACCGCCTCAAAAAAGCAGACCCTGCTCTCTGAGGGCGAAAGGCTCATCGATGCCAGCGCGATCATTTTTTTGTCATACTGCTCATCATCATACAGACTGACATCGCAGGAGACTTCCTCATCGCTGTAGTTCGCGAGGCTGACCATCACATCATACAGACCATCCTCACGCCGGGTAAATGCCGTATATTCGTTCGCCACATTGGCGGATACTCCGCCGGCCACATACAATTCTTTTCCTGCACTGCCATGCAGCTCCACAAACTCCGACGCCCCTGCGCCGTCCGTGTAGACGAGGACATCCGCCGCATTATCCTCACCGGAAGCCCCCTGGCCTGCCAGAGTATCCAGTGCCGCCTGAGCCTGCGTGAGACCTCCGCCGCTGTCACTGCACTCGATCCCCTGCAGTGTGCGCACCAGACTGTCCGTATCCGCGATATCCACCGCCAGGATCCTTGCCCCCGCGGCATCTGCCGTCACCACCGAAAAACGGGTGTCCTGCGCTGTGCGCACATGATCGCACGCCTGCCCCACCGCCTCCTCAAGACGGCTCTTTCCCGAGGCGCCCACATGCTGCATGCTCGCACTGGTATCGATCAGCAGTACCTTCCGCCCGCCGCGCCCGTCTTTCTGGATAAAGGGCGACATCAGCGCAACCACCAGCAGTCCGATGATCAGGATCTGCAGATACATAAGAATATTATGCACAAACTTCTCAAAAAAAGTCCTGGACTGTTCGTTTTTCAGCAGCCTTTTCCACAGGAGGTTGGAGGAGATCAGATAGTCTGTCCCCTTTGGCTTCAGCAAATATAGAAGGATGATCATTGGAACAGCCGCCAGAAAAAAGAGCGGCCACAGGTTTTCAAATATCATATAACTTCCTCAGCTCCTGAAAAATCAGTTGGTAAATATCCATTTCCGTACTGCACACCGCATAAAACGCGCCTCTCCTGGCACACTCCTGCCGCAGTCCTGCCAGAAATTCCTGCACTGCCTGCTCGTACACCCGGATACTCGCGGCGTCCAGCGTCAGACGCAGGGTACTCTTCTCCTCCATGTCGATCAGATTGCGCGTACCTGTAAGCTCCGCGGAAAGCCCTGCCGAGAGCTCCTCCCCCGCCAGCACCTGCAGAAAAGCCGTCCGCTGTCTCCTGTATTCCAGAAAACGCAGGATCTTTCCTACGGTATCCTGCCCCCGGCCGGGATCCACAAAAGACTCCTGCAGAAGATCGCTGATGATCAGGGTCACGCCCGGCCCATTCAGCGGAAGCTGTCTGACGGCTTCGCTCACATCTGCCCTGCCGTCAAAAGTGCGCTGTGCCAGCCAGTCTGTCAGCCTGGGCAGGGCGCGTTTCCCGCCGCTGGCAGCGAAGGGCTGCTGCATCTGCCGCATGTCGTAGAGCATCACGCGGTCCATATTGTTGAGCCCCATGTAAGCAAACGCAGCCGCCAGCATGCAGGCAAGCGCACTCTTCCTGCGCCTCCCATACTCCATGGAAGCGCTGGTATCTATTAATATGGAAACGACGGCTTCCTTCTCCTCCATGTACTCCTTGACGTACAGTCTGTCCAGCCGCCCGTAGGCATTCCAGTCAATGCGGCGAATATCGTCACCGGGCATATACTCCCGAAAATCCGAGAACTCGTTCGAAGACCCCTTCTGTGTGGATTTGCGGTTTCCCGTCAGGTTCATCGAAGCCCTGTGTCCCATTGCCAGCCGGAGCCTGGAGATCTTGTCAAAAAACGCAGCGTCCAGTGTCATTGTCATCCCTCATCATCATACCTTTTTATTTTCTTCCAGGATCTTCTCGATGACATCATCTTCGCTGATCCCCTCGCTAACAGCGTCAAAACTCAGGATGATGCGGTGCCGCAGCACCGGAAACGCCATATCCTTCACGTCCTGAAAGGAGACATTAAAACGTCCTTCCAGAAAAGCCTTCGCCCTCGACGCGCGGATCAGCGCCTGTGCAGCCCTGGGGCTTGCCCCCTCCCTGATGTAGGGATTTCCGGCATGCGTATCCATGACGATATCGAGCAGATAATCCATCACTGCATCGGCAATAGGGATCTGGTTCACCAGCGCTCTTGCCGCCATCAGTCCCCTGCGGTCCAGCTGCTCTGTGATCACAGGCTCCTGGCTCCCCTCCGTCAGGGCAACGATCCCCTTCAGCTCCTCCCTGCCCGGAAATCGGACCAGGATCTTGAACATAAAACGGTCCAGCTGCGCCTCCGGCAGAGGATACGTTCCCTCGTTCTCGATCGGGTTCTGTGTGGCGAGCACGAAGAAAGGCTCCTCAAGTGCGTGGCTGTCATTTCCCACAGTCACAGTGTGCTCCTGCATCGCCTCCAGCAATGCCGACTGCGTCTTTGGCGTGGCGCGGTTGATCTCGTCCGCCAGGACCAGGTTGGCAAAGATCGGTCCGCGCTCAAAAGAAAAGGCGCTTCCCTGCTCGTTCCTGATGATGATGTTCGTCCCTGTCACATCGCTCGGCATCAGATCCGGCGTAAACTGGATCCGCTTGAACGACAGGTCAAACACCCTGCCGATCGTGCTGACCAGCCTCGTCTTGCCCAGCCCCGGCATGCCCTCCAGCAGCACATTACCCCCTGTGAGCATGGCGAGCATGACCTCGCGGATGACCTCGCGCTGCCCGATGATCCCTTTCTGGATCTCCTTCTCGCAGGCGGCGATCCGCTGCGCCATATACGCGGGATCCTGCAGTCCGCCGTTCTCCCATTCACTCATATTCATAATCCTCCATCAACTATTGTTTATCCTGCATCACGCGCTAAAAAACTAATCAAAATTCGAGAAATACGCCTTGATGATCTCCTCCATGCCGCTGGGATATTTCCCTGCCGCGATCCCTTCATAGGCGTTCTGTTCATAACTCCCGATCACTGCCTCGTGGGACATATGCGTTCCCTCCCAGCTCAGACCATTCTGGCCGCGGAAATACTCGGATGCATCATGGTCTACCGCGTTTCCTGTGAGATTGCCGCTGTCGGCGATATCATTCGGAATGCTCACATAGTCATGCGGCGTGCTGCTGGTGCCCGTGCCCGTTCCCCTGCCGCTGCCGGAATCTCCGGACTGCCCGGAACCGCCATTGCTGCCGGAGTCTCCATCTCCACCTCCATCTCCATCTCCGCCTCCGCTATTGCCGGACTGTCCGTTCTGTCCATTCTGGCCGCTGCCGACGTTCTGGCCGTGTGCGGGCTGGCCGTGTGCGCCCG